>DWUW01000065.1 GCA_019120525.1 Candidatus Eisenbergiella stercorigallinarum
AGAAGAAGCTCCTTTGCCCTCGCCATGCGGTAGCCGGTCAGATATTCAT
This sequence comes from Candidatus Eisenbergiella stercorigallinarum, assembly GCA_019120525.1. Taxonomy (GTDB): domain Bacteria; phylum Bacillota; class Clostridia; order Lachnospirales; family Lachnospiraceae; genus Eisenbergiella; species Eisenbergiella stercorigallinarum. The sequence goes on from DWUW01000065.1 coordinate 50, forward strand.
AGACGGAGCAGCCCATGTACTGCAGGAAAAGCCGGGACAGGTACTGGGGCGAGATATATACCATACCGCTGAGTTCTTCCAGGGTCAGAGGCTCCATATATCTGTCGCGTATGGCCTTCAGGACCGGGCGCACATACCGTTCCATTACAGGATTTCCTGTTTTTTCCGGCATTACCCTGCTGTCTGAAAGAAGCAGCAGGATCTGATAGCTGTACAGGGAGGACTGATAAAGATTGACCGGTGTTTCCTCAAAGCATTCCGCGGCTTTCCGGATGATGTCCCGGACCGCCCTGCCTTTCTCTCCTTCTGCCAGAAGGATCCCCGCATTCCTGAAAAGCGACGGGAAGCCCTCCTGGAACGATCCGCTGAAGGTGGCAAACAGCGTAACCCATCCGTCGTCTTTTCCATGATACTCATGGGGGATGCCTGGAGCCAGAAGGATCCCCTGGTCCTCTTCCAGGAAATAGGTCTTTTTCCCGGCCGTGACCAATCCTGCCCCTTTCTCCGTCTGCAGATAATGATACAGAGGAAACCCCTTCGGCCTGCGGGTCGGCTCCTGTTCCCAGTGAATGCCGAGAGAGTCGAACTGAAAGGGCTCCCTGTTTACGGCGCTGTTAAAATAGATCGGCATATCCTCTCTCCCTTTCCGCTAAATGTTTCATAATCTTATATTTTATGGGAAGTATTCTTATACTTTTTTCTACAGATTCCATATATAATCACCTTTAGGAAGACTTCCCATCCCCGCTTCCGGGATGGATGCTTTTGTTTTCTTTTATTTTACTGCAAAGGAGCGATATTGTGAAATCAAACTTCAGACGAATCCTCTATGGAGGAGATTACAATCCCAATCAGTGGCCGGAGGAGATCTGGAAGGAGGACATGCGGATCTTCCGGAACGCCAGGATCAACAGCGCCACCATCAACGTTTTCTCCTGGGCGAAGCTCCAGCCTTCCGAGCATGAATACAGCTTCGATGAGCTGGACCGGATCGTGGACATGCTTTCGGCAGAAAACTATGACATCGTCATGGCCACCTCCACTGCGGCGCTTCCCGCCTGGATGGTAAAGCGCTACCCCGAGGTCATGCACACCGATTATGAGGGAAGGCAGCATAAATTCGGCGGACGGCACAACGCCTGTCCCAATTCCCCCGTATACCGGCATTTCGCGTCTGCCCTGGTGGAAAAGCTGGCGGAAAGATACGCGGGCAATCCCCATGTCACCTGCTGGCATATCAACAATGAATTCGGCAATGAATGCTACTGCGATATCTGCCAGAACGCCTTCCGGGTCTGGCTGAAGGATAAGTACAAAACCATCGATGCGGTAAACGAGGCCTGGAACATGGAATTCTGGGGACATACGCTTTATGACTGGGACGAGATCGTCCTCCCCAACGCCCTCGGGGACGGCTTTTCTTTGGACAGCACCCATTTCGCGGGGATCTCGCTGGATTACCGTCGGTTTATCTCTGACAGCTATCTGGACTGCTATAAGATGGAGCGGGACATCATCCGCCGCCATAACCCGGACGTTTTGGTGACCACAAATCTGATGGGGACCTACAAGGGGCTGGATTATTTCAAATGGGCAAAGGAAATGGATATTATTTCCTGGGATAATTATCCGGCCTATGATACCCTTCCCTCGCAGCTTGCCATGAAGCATGACCTGATGAGGGGCTTAAAGGACATGCCCTTTATGATCATGGAGCAGACGCCCAGCCAGCAGAACTGGCAGAGATACAATACCCTGAAGCGCCCGGGCCAGCTGCGCGCGCTGAGCTATCAGGGAATCGCGCATGGGGCGGATTCCGTCCAGTATTTCCAGCTTCGCCGCAGTGTCGGCGGCTGCGAAAAATTCCATGGCGCCGTGATCTCCCACGCAGGCACGGATAACACACGGGTCTTCCGGGATGTGGCGCAGCTTGGACGGGAGCTGGAAAGCTTCGGCACCGCCACGCTCGGGAGCGAAAAGCATTCCGAAGCCGGCATCCTTTTCGACTGGGAAAATTACTGGGCTCTGGAATATACCAGCGGTCCCTGCGCCGACCTGAAATATGTCCCTCAGATCCAGCAGTATTATGATTATTTCTACGAGCGCAATATTTCCGTGGACATGCTTCCCGTGGACGCCGACTTTTCCCGGTATAAGATCCTGTGCGCCCCGGTTCTTTACATGGTCCGGGGAAATATGAAAGAATCCCTGGAGGCCTTCGTACGAAACGGCGGCATCCTGATCCTGACCTATATGAGCGGCATCGTAGGGGCGTCCGACAACGTCTATCTGGGAGGCTATCCCGGCCCGCTTCGTGAAATGGCCGGCATCTGGGTGGAGGAGATCGATTCCCTGCCGCCGGAAATGCATAACGGGGTAAGCTTCTCCGACGGCAGCCACGCGGAATGCAACCTGGTCTATGACCAGATCCATCTGGAAGGCGCGGAGGCGCTTGGGGAATATACCCGCGATTTTTACGCGGAAACGCCCGCTGTTACCCGAAATTCCTATGGCAGGGGCGCCGTTTATTACATCGGCACCCAGCTGGACAAAACCGGCCTTTCCCATGTCCTGGAGCAGGCCGTTGCAGAAGGCCAGGTCCGCAGCCTGATCCCGGAAGCCTCTGAGCTGGAGATTTCCTGCCGGGAAAGCGAAGATACCCGCTTCTATTATCTGATCAACTTCAGCGGCAAGGACCAGCCGCTCCCGGAAAGCCTGGCCGGAAAGACGGATCTGATCACCGGCAGCGTCAACAGAGCGGAGGATGTGCTGAAGCCCTGGGATGTGCGGATCCTGACCGAAGCGCTCTGAGGCGTTTCCTGTCCGCCCGTCACGGATAGGAAAAGGGATATCAGAAACCGGCTCTCAAAACCTGTAAAGCATGAAGGGGCCGCTGTCCTGGCCAAGCAGCGGCTCCTTTTTCCATTCCTTTCCAATGGCGGATAATTCTTCTCTTAAGGCATTATTGATATGCTTTCCAATGGTTTTAACATCGCGTTCAAATAATTCTGCCATTTGGTTTCTATTCAGCCAAACGGATTCATTTTCTATTCTAACCGGCAGAGAGATACTTTTATCTTTTGTTTGGGATAACTATCTAATAGTCTTATCTTTCAGAACAGCATTTTTATTTTTTTCAAACGTGTACAAAGTCGTTGAAATCACAACTGTGTTGTGCCAAATCAAAAGCAGCAAAAGAAAGAGTGAAGCAGGCCTCTCTCAGCATCCGCCCGTAATCCGGCAGTGCGCCCGTCCCTCTATTTCTCACTCCACCGCCCACTTATCCCCGCCGTCTGGGGTATACTTGTTGTACATCCAGTTTCCGGTCAGTTCGTTCCGGACGCGCAGGCGTCCGTCCTCATCTTCCATTTCGAACAGAAGCATCCGCTCCTGGCCGCTTCTGTTCGGAGAATGCAGGCACATCAGAAGCCTGCCGGAAAAATCCGTAAAGAGCATAGAGTGGCCGCCGTCCTGGCTGAACAAAGGCTCCGGCTCCTGCTTCCAGGGGCCCGTGATCTCACCGGAAAGGGAGCGGGCATAGCCGCAGGTATAGGCCGTGTTGGAAAAGCTGCTCCAGACCATGAGAAGCTCCCCGTTCTTCGCGCGGTACAGATAGGGGCCGTCCGTCACTCTGGCCCAGCCCATATGGGGCTGGGGCTCGGTCAGCTTCCACAGGCCCGTGGGATCGTTGAACTTCCAGGGCGCTTCCGAAGCGCGGAACAGGATGACGGGGTCCCCGATGGAATCCGACAGGTCCTCCTTCATGCGGATGGCGCAGATCTGCCCGTCCTGTACCTGAAGCCATTCATGGCAGAAGACCATCCAGGGATTTCCCTTCCTGTCCTCATACAGAGTCCCGTCCAGGCACTGCCAGTTTTCCGGCGTGGCAGGTCCGTTCTTCTTCGGCACAAAAGGCCCCTTCGGCGTATCCCCTTCCAGAAACTGACAGCCCCGGTATCCGCCGGGCGCGCGGAAGGAGCTGATGAGGTAATATTTTCCCCGAAAGAAATGGCATTCCGGCGCCCAGAAATCAAGCGGTCCCCAGAAATCCCCAGCGGGCTCAAACGCAGGGCTGCTTTCCGACCACCAGACAAGATCGCTGCTTTCCCGGATGTTCACTGCATGCCCCTTCTGGCCCGACCTGGGAAAACAGTCATATAAATAATACTTCCCTTCCTCCCTGCACGGCAGGATACATACGTCTCTCGTGTGCAGGTCCCGTACATGGATCTTCCCCTTCGCTTCCATATATTGTTCCCCTTTCTTCTCTTTTCTCAGTCCAGCATCCGGAAGAAATACCATCTGTGGTCCTCCACGCTGTATCTGAGTTCATATGTTCTGTTCTGTCCGTTTATCGCGGAAGAACAGATATACTGCTCGATCTGAAGCCCCACGTAACGGACGGTCTTTTCCGACAGGACGGCGTCAATCTCCACCCGGCGGATCCGGCTGTCCGCGTCCGCATACCGGAACCAGAGCGGATGGAGCTTACCCGTGGTATCGCATACCGCCGCAACCTGGATCGGCAGATTCCTCTTCACCTCCGCGTGCTCCGGAAGCTGCCTGCCGCGTCCGGAGCCGGACGGAGAAGCCTTCTGCCCTTCGCTGGCACTTATCGGAAGCTCCTGTTTCATATGTCCACCTTCTTCCGAACATTTGTTCTTTCTTTCATCTTACCAGAACGTCCGTTCGTTGTAAAGTGTAAAAACAGGATTCCAGAAATTTCCTGCCCTGGCTGTGTCCCGGTTTACTGAAAAGCCGGCGGGCAGGAACTTTATTCTTCCCTGCAGGCGCGCAGGCTCACATAAAAGCAGTTCATCCCATCGTGATACTCCACTCCCATCCTGCCGCCGTGCCGCCGTACAATCCCCTCCGCAATGGCGAGCCCCAGGCCGTATCCTGTCCGGGAAGCGCGTTCATTTTCTCCCCGGTAGAACCGACGGAAGATCAGCGTCCGCTTTTCCTTCGGAATCGCCTCCCCCTCGCTGTCCACCCGGAGGCGGACCCATCTGAGGCCGACGCGTTCCAGCCGGACTCTTGCCCGCGCGCCATGCCCGCAGGCTGCGCCGCTGTCCGGACCATCCGGACGGCAGACGGCATATTTCACGGCATTGTCCAGAAGCACCTGAATGAGCTGTCCCAGCTGGGAGGCATCTCCCTTTACGAAAATGCCGTCCGCCACCTCATAGGAAAGCGCCTTCCCCTCCTGAAAGAAAAGAGGTTCGAAGACCAGAAGCTTTTCCGTCACCAGGTCGCTGAAGGAGACCCTGCCGTGGATCTGTTCCCTCTTCGTCTGCGCGTCCTCCTTTGCCAGGAGAAGAAGATTTTCCACCAGCGCGCGCATATCCCTGCATTCCTGCCCGATATTGTCCATCCACCGGTCCGTCTCCGGAGAAAGCCCGGCGCAGCGCTCCCGCAGAAGCCCCGCGTTCGCGGTAATGACGGTCAGGGGCGTCTTCAGCTCATGGGAAGCGTCCGCCACAAACTGCTTCTGCAGCTGCAGAGAACGGGCAAGGGGCCTTACGGCCAGGCGGGAAAAGAGGAAGGAAAGCCCGAAAAAAACAATCCAGATGGCGGCGCAGGCCAGGCCGCCGTACAGGATCAGGCCGCTCCTCACGCTGTCCCCGTAGGAGGTATCCGCGAAAGCCAGAAGATGCCCGGACGGCTGCTCCACCCGCAGATACCGGAACGGATAGCCGTCCAGCATGCCGTCGTCCGCCTCCGCCGCCATGCCGAGAAGCGCCAGGCGCTCCAGATCATATGCGCCAGGCAGGAAATTATACCCGCCCTCCCGCATGACCACATCCCCCTTTTCCGTCACTAGGATGGAAAAATAAGGAAGCCTTGCCTGCGGCGGCGCGTCCGGAAGGAGCGTCTGGTCCGCCTGCTCCAGAGCCCTCTCCAGGATCAGCCTGCTTTCCTCATTCCCCCTCCCCTTCAGCACAAAAACCAGGGCGGCGAATGTGATCCCGATCACCGCCGTCACGATGAGCATGTTATAGATGATAAATTTCCGTCTCAGACGGCTGATCTCCTTCATACCGTTCTCCATCCTCCGGCGTCCTGCGGCGCTTTGTCATCTCCGTTTTCCCGGTCATTTCCTTACAATCCGATAGCCCAGCCTGCGGCTGGTAACGATCCCGATGTCCGCCCCGAGAAAGTCCAGCTTTTTTCTCAAAAAGGAGATGTACACCTCCACGTTGTTTTCCACCGCGTCCGTATCGCTTCCCCAGACCTTCGTAATCAGGGTTTCCTTGGATACCACCTGCTCCCTGTTGACCATGAGGATACGCATGACGTCATATTCCTTTTTCCCGAGAGAGATCTGCTTTTCCGGCCCGCGGAGCGAATAGTCCGTCTGGCTCAGCGTGATGTTCCCATAGGACAGGTCGTCCGGGACGATCTCTCCCCTGCGCCTCAGCAGGGACTTCACCACCGCCGTCAGCTCCTGCATGTCAAAAGGCTTGGTCAGGTAATAATCCGCCCCGCTTTCCAGCCCGAGCACCCGGTCCTCCAGCTCGCTTTTTGCCGTCAGGATCAGGACCGGCAGGAAGCACCCTCTCCGTCTCGCCTCCTTCAGCAGGCTGATGCCGTCCTTTCCCGGAAGCATGAGATCCAGGATGGCCATGTCATAAGCCCCCGTCTGAAGCATCGCGGCTCCCTGGACGCCGTCCTCGCAGATGTCGCAGTCGTACCAGTGCTTCAGGATATCCCGGATGGATTCCGCCAGCCTTCTGTTGTCCTCTATGATCAGGATCCGCATCCGTTTTTCCCTCTCCCTTTCGTCTTACTGAAATGATTATAGCTTTCCGCCATCCTTTTTACAATCCTTTTCCGCCCGCCGGGCGGCTGCGGCAGAAAAGCCGTTACTGTTCAGACAGGTCTGCGCATTACCTGCGCAGGCCGTACAAAAGCGTACAGTAGCGAAAAGCCGCCGATGCCGGAAACAGCTCCGATATCGGCGGCTCTCTGAACGTCTGTAGAAGCTTTTCTGCTTTTCTGATCTCCTACCTCGCCCGGATCTCCTTTCGCATGAAGCAGATGTAGGACAGGGCGAACATGATGATCGTCAGCGCCAGCAGTCCCACCAGATGGGGCCAGACCAGAAGCAGGCTCTGTCCCAGGGACAGGTAGCCGCTGATGGCGCCGGAAAGCTGCTGGGGCAGGATCACGTTGGTGGTGCGCACCGTGGGATCCATGATGGTGGAGATCGCCTCGCTGTACAGATAATAGGGCGACAGGCGGTTGAGGCCGTACTGCAGGTCATAATAATCCAGCAGTTGTCCCCAGGTCGTCACGTCCTCCGTGGGATACAGCACGCCCATCAGCATGTTCACCACAAGCGACATGAACAGGGCGAAGAAGATCCACAGGGCGATGACGATCATGGCCGAAGTCGCCGCATGGCGGCATACTACCGAGAAAAAGATCGACAGCGCCAGCCAGAAGCAGATATAAACGGAGGTGAAGAAAAGCATGGCGAAAATGCGCCCCGCTTCGTCCGCCGCAGGCGGGATCCCCACGGTGATCAGGCCGATGGCGCTGATCACCAGCCCCATTCCGAATACCATGATGAAAATGATGGTGGCTCCCGCCAGGAATTTCCCGTTGATGACTGCGTCCCGGTAGATCGGCTGGGATACCAGCCGGTTCAGCGTTCCCTCCGACCGCTCGCTGTTGATGGCGTCAAAGCCAAGGGTCAGCCCCACAAAGGGCCCGAGCAGCGCAATGAAGGAAAGGAACGAAGGGATCGATTCTCCGCTTAAGGTAAACAGCTTCAGGAAAATATTGTTGGGATCCGACGCCACCGCCTCGGATAGCCCGGACAGCGCGCCGTAGATGCTGGCGCAGCTCGTCAGCAGGATCAGCGCCAGAATGATCAGAAAGCGTCTGCTTCTTAAATGATCCGCCAATTCCTTTCTGTACAGGGCATACAGTCCGCTCCTGTGCGGCTTTGCGTCATCCCTGGTTTTTACGGAACGAAAGAAAACGTCCGCTCTTTTTCTGATCGAACTGAGCATGTTCTTTCTCTCCTTTCTCAAAGTATCTGCGGTAGATCTCATCCAGATCGCTTCCTCTCTGTCTTAAATGGGCGATGGTATAACCGCCCTGCAGCGCCTTGCGCACCAGCTCCCTGCGCAGGTCCATGCGGGAATACACCACGTAATATTCCCCGTTATGCTCTACCCGGTCCACGTTTCCCAGATTGTTCAGAAGCTCCGGAAATCCGCTGTCGTCAGGGATCGCGGAAACCTCCAGCGCGCAGTGGCCCTCCTGCTGAAGCTCCTTTGCCAGCTCTTCGATCCTGCCGCAGGCCACCAGCTTTCCTTCCACGAAAATGCCGACCCGGTCGCAGACCTGCTGCACCTGATACAGCTGATGGGAGGAAATCAGAATGGTTCTTCCATCCTCCTCTGCCATCTGGCGGATCAGGCTCATCAGCTCCCGCATACCTTCCGGGTCAAGTCCCAGCGTGGGCTCATCCATGATGATCACCTTCGGGTCCTTGATCAGAACGTCCGCCACGCCGAGACGCTGCTTCATGCCGCGGGAATAGGTTCCGGTCTTCTGGTCCGCCGCTTTCGTCATTCCCACTTTTTCCAGGAGAATATCAATCCGCTCCTCCAGCTCTTTTCCATCGAGGCCGTTCAGCCTTCCGGTGAACCTCAGGTTTTCCCGGCCAGTCATATCCATGTAGAAGCCCACGCTGTCCGGCAGGTAGCCCACGATCTGTTTTACGGAAATGGGATCCCTGGTACAGTTCTTTCCATCGATGAACGCGGTTCCCGCCGTAGGCTCCGTCAGCCCAAGAAGCATCAGCGTGGTCGTTGTCTTGCCCGCGCCGTTTGGACCGAGCAGGCCGAAGATCTCACCCTTTTTGATGCCAAGCGTCAGATTATCCACCGCTTTCTTTTCTCCGTAGGCTTTGGTCAGACCCTTCATCTGAATGATCATTTTATCGTCTGACACGGCAATGCCTCCTTTCCTGTTGTCTCATACGGCGGTTACCTCCTGCCGTATTTGCGGAACACGTAAACCAGTCCGCCGACCACAATCAGGATGATCAGCACTGCCACCAGGCCCCAGACCGTCTGTGTCTTTACGGATACACGGAATTCCGCGCTGGAACTTGCCTCATCCGTTTCCGCCGTAAAGGTGGCCACATAGTCTCCCGTAATCGCGTCGGAGCCGGGGGTCACGGTCGCGATCACTTCCGCCGTGCTTCCCGCGGGAATGGAGTCGATCACGTTATCCTCCACGTTATAGGTTACTGTCCATCCGGAAGGGAGGCTGGAATTTAAGGAAACGTTCTGCAGATCCACATTTCCAGTGTTGGTGATGTTCAGCGTCACGCTCGAATCATCGTTTGCATGCGCGTCAAAGCTGAGCCGTCCGTCCGGCGTGCTTAAAGAGATGCCGTATGTACCGGTGATGACCACCTTCAGATCCGTGGTCAGCGTCTCGGACGCGGATACGGCGCTGCAGGAAATGTCGTATTCCCCCGCCTCCACGTTCTGCGGAGGAACCACCTCAACCGTCAGCCCCTGGCTCGTGCTGGATTCCACATCGATTCCAGCCACAGAAGCTGTCCCATCAGAAGGGGTGAAGCTCACCTGCCAGCCGGAGGGAGCGTTGGAAGACAGGCTGTAGGACTGGGCGGAAAGGCCATTGTTGATCAGCGTGGTGCTGAAGCTGAAGGTCGTTCCGGCAGTTCCTTCCTGTTCCGGATATTCCGTCGTAAAGCTACCCGCTCCCGCGTTCACCTCATTTACCTGAAAAGAAAGCGTCAGGGAATCCTGGATCTCCGCACTGGCGGAAGCGTCCACCACCACATCGTAGGTGCCTTCTTCCAGCGCGTCCGGCACGGTCAGATGCAGCGTCAGGGAGGTTCCCTCGCCGCCGTTTGGTACGTAAACTCTGCTCACCTCATAGCTGCCGCCCTGCAGATAGCCTTCCCAGCCCTCCGGCAGGGAAGCGATCGCCACATCGGCATCCAGCCCGCTTCCGGAAGCGTTAGAAAGCGTCAGCGTAATATTCAGCGTCTCCCCCGGAGTGATCGTAATTCCGGGATACTCTGTCGACAGATCCAGTCCGCCTGCCGCATGGACGGTCCGGGCGCTTCCCCAGAACAAAACCAGCGCCATCAGGCATGCCGCGAATGCCGCGATCAGAATGTGCATTCCCTTTGAAGGCGTCTACCTTCCAATTTTCACTGCTTTTTCCATAGGTTTTCAATATCCTCCTTTTGCCTTCCCGGCTTTTTTCAAAAGGCGTCCTTTCGATCACAGCCGCCTTTTTTCTCGTTCTCTATCTTAGCAGAGAAAGCTTTAACGAACCTTTAGGAAGTTTGAAAATCCTGTGAAACCGGGGCGCGTTTTTTTGTTCCGGCAATCGGAGCGCGCCATTCCATCACATATTCCTCCCGTCCCGTATCCTCCTCTTTTCTGCGGGAGACCGCCTGCAGCCCCTCGCGCCGGTAAAAGGCGGCCGCCCGCTCATTTTCCGCATAGACATGCAGGGTAAAAACAGGATGCGTCTCCTTCACATGATTAAGAAGCGCTTCGCCGATTCCCTTAGAACGGGAGCTGCCCTCCACAAAAATGCCCGCCAGATAATTTCCCTGCAGTCCGGCGAAACCTTTTATGCTTCCCTCTTCCTCGTATACCAAAACCTCCGCGCACAGAAGCTGTTCTTTTACCATCTCCGCATGGGACTCCCAGTATTTTCGCGGGAGAAAGGAATGGGCTTCCCGATTTCCGTTCAGCCAGAGCTTCATGACCTGTTCCAGATCCTCCGGGGCAAAGCTTCGGATCCTGCCGGGAAGGCTGATTTGGTTTTCGCTTTCGCAAATCCCGTTTTCTCCGGTTTCCTCCGTTTTTTCCGTTTCATTCTGTCCGGTCATCCAGTCCACGCCGCCGCGGGTGTCCGCGATGTAGCCGTCCAGGCTCATGCCGATGTATAAAACTGTTTTTCTCATTTTTTCCTCCATGTTGAAGCGTTTTCTTTGAAAACGCCAGAAAAATATCAGTATATTTGTCAGTTAAAAGGTTGATTTTTTATCTTCTTCTGCATATACTGGAAACAGAGAGGTGATGCATATGAATCTTATCAGAGGCGCTATTGAAAATACAATCCCCATTTCCCTTTTTAACCGCGGGCTGGCCGGGAAAATTTTTGAAGAAGTGAAGCGTCACGGTGCAAAGGTTGTTATGAAAAATAATACGCCGGAATGTGTTCTTCTTTCGCCGGAGGAATATATCCGCCTTCTTGATGAAGTCAATGATGCCCGGCTTTTGAACACCGCCGTCCGGCGTAT
>DWUW01000066.1 GCA_019120525.1 Candidatus Eisenbergiella stercorigallinarum
AGATCAACGAGGTTCTGAAGAATCTTGGAATCACGGAGCCCACGGGAAAGGATAAGGGAAAGATCATGAAGGAGCTGATGCCCAGGGTGAAGGGCCGCGCGGACGGCGCTATGGTGAACCGCCTTGTGGGAGAAGCGCTGAAATAAGGACCGGATAAAAAGAAAACAGCCGGGGCAAAAAGCTCCGGCAGGGAGGAAAGCATGGAAAGGATCCCACAGCCGAACGAAATCTATCAGCATTTTAAGGGAAACCTGTACCGGGTGGTCACGCTGGCGAAGCATGCGGATACCGGGGAGCGCATGGTGGTCTACCAGGCGCTGTATGGGGATTTTGAAATCTGGGCCAGGCCGCTTCGCGAATTTACCGGGAGGGTGGACGAAAGAAAGCATCCGGAGGCGGCAGGAAGGCAGCGCTTTACGCTTCTTCCTCAGATCATGGGCCAGGATGGCTTAAATCCGCCCGCCGCTTCGGACCTGCCGGAAGACGCCGCCGGCAGGGCTCTCTCCGCCGCCGGAGCCGAAGAGGCTTCCGGCCCGGCCGCCCCGCCTTCCGAGGAGGAGGAACCCGCGCTGGATCCCATGCTGATGGCTTTCCTGGACGCGGACAGCTACGAGGAAAAGCTCGCCATCTTTACGGACATGCGCGGCAGGATAACGGACGATATGCTCACCACCATGGCGGTGGCCCTGGATATCGACCTGAAGGAGGGCGAACTCATGGAACGGTATGAGGAGCTGAAAAACTGCATCGTCATGCTGGAAAAATATGAGTGCAACCGGCTTAGATAGAGCCGGAATGGGGATTGAGATGAAAAAGACAGGAAGAACAGAAAACGCATGAAGTATGACAAGATCCGCGAAGGGATTTTCCTGGAGCGGCCGAACCGTTTTATCGCTTACGTCCTGCTGGACGGAAAACGGGAAAAGGTACATGTGAAAAATACGGGCAGATGCCGGGAGCTTCTGAAGGAGGGCGCGGCGGTGTATCTGGCGGAAAGCAGCAATCCCGCCCGCAGCACGGCTTATGACCTGACGGCGGTGAAAAAGGGAGACAGGCTCGTCAACATGGACAGCGCCGCCCCCAACCGGGCGGCGCAGGAGTGGCTGAGGGCGGGCGGCCTGTATCCGGACGTGGAAGAGGTCCGTCCGGAATGCCGTTTCGGAGCCTCCCGGTTTGACTTCCGGCTGCGTCTGAAAGCCGCTTCCGGTGCGGAGGCCGTTTCGGGCCAGGATACGCGGCCCGGCGGGGAGTTCCCGCCGGAACAGACCGTGTGGGTGGAGGTGAAAGGGGTCAACCTGGAACGGGATAATACCGCCCTGTTTCCCGACGCCCCCTCCGCCCGGGCGGTAAAGCACGTGGAAGAGCTGATGGAGGCGAAGAAGGAAGGGTATGGGGCCGTCCTTCTTTTTGTGGTACAGATGGAGGGGATCCGCCGGTTTGCGCCAAACGAAGAGACCCAGCCGGAATTTGCCGAAGCGCTGCTTCGCGCGAAGCGGGCGGGGGTGCGCATCCTGGCCATGGGCTGTACGGTGGAGAAGGACGGCATGCGCATCTCGTACGAGATCCCCGTGATCCTGCCGGGAGAGAAGGCAGAAAAAGGCAGCGTGTCCGATATTGCGTCATACCTGCTGCCGTGGTATGATGAGCACAAACGGCAGCTGCCCTGGAGACAGGATCCCGCGCCCTACCGGGTCTGGGTTTCGGAGATCATGCTGCAGCAGACCCGGGTGGAAGCCGTGAAGCCCTATTTTGAACGCTTCATGAAGGAGCTTCCGGATATCGAGGCTCTGGCGGCCGTTCCCCAGGAGCGCCTTTTAAAGCTCTGGGAGGGGCTGGGCTATTACAGCCGCGCCCGTAACCTGCAGAAGGCGGCCTGCGAGATCATGGAACGTTTTTCCGGCAGGATGCCGGAGGATGTGGAGGAGCTTCTTACCCTTCCCGGCATCGGCCCCTATACCGCCGGAGCCATTTCTTCCATCGCCTGCGGCCGGCCCGTCCCGGCAGTGGACGGAAACGTGCTCCGCGTACTGGCCAGGCTTCGCATGGACGGACGGGATATGACGAACCAGACGGTGAAGAAAAGCGTGGAGGAGGAGCTTTCCGCCCTGATCCCGCGCGAGAGGCCCGGAGACTTCAATCAGGCAATGATGGACATCGGAGCCACGGTCTGCCTGCCGAACGGCGCGCCCCGCTGCGGCTTTTGCCCCCTCGCCGGGATCTGCATGGCGCACGCGGAGGGAAGGGAACAGGATTTTCCGAAGAAAGCGCCGAAAAAGAAACGGACGGTGGAGGAAAAAACGGTCTTTGTCCTTCTGGATGAGAAAAAGGCCGCCTTCCGGAAACGTCCCGCGGCCGGCCTTCTGGCCGGCATGTACGAGCTCCCTTCCGCAGAGGGAAAAAAGAAGCAGGCGGAAGCCCTTTCCTTCCTGAAGGAAAAAGGGCTGCATCCCATCCGCATCCGAAAGCTCCCTGCGGCCAGACATATTTTTACCCATAAGGAATGGCACATGACGGGCTACGCCGTGTGGGTGGACGAGCTTGAGCCCTATGAAGGGGGCTGGGACGGGCTGATCTTCGCGGACCGGGACGGGCTGGACCGGATCCCCGTTCCCTCCGCCTTCGCCGCTTATCTGGATTACGTGAAGAGAAACTTGTAAACGCTGCAACAGGAGAGAGTACCAATGAAACTTTTGACCATTACGGTGCCCTGCTACAATTCGGAAAAGTATATGAGAAAATGCATCGACTCCCTGCTTCCCGGCGGAGAGGATGTGGAGATCATCATCGTGGACGACGGCTCGAAGGACGCGACCGCGCAGATCGCGGACGAGTACGCCGAAAAATATCCTTCCATCGTGAAGGCGGTCCACAAGGAAAACGGCGGCCATGGCTCCGGCGTGAATACGGGGATCGAGAACGCGGAGGGTCTGTTTTTCAAGGTGGTGGACAGCGACGACTGGGTGCTGGATACGGCGTATCAGACCATCCTTGAGACGCTGAGAGGCTTTGCCGGCGGGGACCAGGTCCTGGATATGCTGATCTCCAATTATGTGTATGAAAAGGAAGGCGAGAAGCGCAAGAAGGTGATCCGCTACAAGCATGTGCTTCCGGAAAACGAAGTGTTCACCTGGAAGGACGTGCACCGTTTTCACAAGGGGCAGTATATCCTCATGCATTCCGTGATCTTCCGCACGAAGCTCCTGCGCGACTGCGGACTGAAGCTGCCGGAGCACACCTTCTATGTGGATAACCTGTTCGTTTACGAGCCCCTTCCCTATGTGAAGAACATGTACTACCTGGATGTGAATTTCTACAGATATTACATAGGCAGGTCGGACCAGTCCGTGAATGAAAAGGTGATGATCGGCAGGATCGACCAGCAGCTGAAGGTGAACCGGCTGATGGTGGATTACATGGTATCGAAAAAGCCGCTTCTTTCCTCCCAGAAAAAGCTGCGCAGCTACATGACCAATTATCTGGACATCATCACCACGGTGTCCTCCATCATGCTGATCTGTTCCGAGACGGAGGAAAACCTGGAGAAAA
>DWUW01000067.1 GCA_019120525.1 Candidatus Eisenbergiella stercorigallinarum
GGGCTGCTGCCCGTTTCGGCACCGGATGCCGGAGCGCCGTCCCGGAGCAGGGGCCGGATGCGGAACACCTGTCCCGAATCCATGATGGTTCTTATATCAAAATCTGTCAGAATTCTTTCGTACATAGTAATCCTTATTCTGAAGAAAAACTTCGACTTCTCACATTCTGTTGATGCATGACGGCTCGCGTAATCATTGTAGCAGGCCGCACGGATAATTTCAATCAAATGCCTCTCTCTGGCATATGGGGCTGAACACGCTGAAGCAGACCTCATACACTGCCGATTAAACGACAGGCGATTCGATACCCGAAAAGATTTGGTCCCTGAATAAAATGATTGAGAAGCTGGAAAGAGTATGCTATACTGGCGGCACGGGAAGTCAGAATACACAAAAAGGCGGCCTGCCCTTCCATTCGGAGGGGCTGCCCCTCCAGACCAAAGAGGAAAGGAGGGATTGCCAATGGTTACATATGCTGATTTGATTCAGTTTTGTTTACTCATTGTCACTCTCGTAGGGTTGTGTTATACAATCTTCGGGGGAAAGAAATAGCCGCCAACTACTGGGAATAGTTGACGGCTGATGTTAAAAAACATTTAGCTTCAATCATTCAGGGGTAGGCCGTGTGTTTCTGGCTTTCCCTTTTTCATTATCAATATAACACATTTGGCAGCGGAGGGCAAGAACCAGATAAAATTTTATCCAGATTCGAATGATTTTGAGATTACTTTTCTCATAGAGAAGGCATGAAACTCTCTTCAAATGATTCCGTGGAATGCTTATGTCCATATAACGGCCGAAAAACAGGATTTTTGATCATATAAAATGCCCTGCAGACAGTCCCAAATATAAAAAGCCATTCTGAACCCTGCGGATAGTGGAAAAATTGTATTTAAAAGGGAACGCATCACGGAAACGATGTGCTCCCTTTTTATATATCTACTGTCCCTTTGATTTTACACCATTTACTGTACTATTCTCAGGCCCTAGATCTCCTCCCTCACCTGAAAAATATAGAACTTGAGATAATACGACTCGTCCGCCGCCCAGAGGATGGGGTGGTCGCAGCATTGGGTGCCGAAATAGACCTGGCGGAGGCGTTTGTGAGCGCCGTGGGCCGCTTCCCGGATGGTTTTGGAAAAAAGCTCCGGATCCATGAAATGGGAGCAGGAGCAGGTGACGAGAAAGCCGCCGTCCTCCACCAGCTTCAGGCCGCGCAGATTGATCTCCCGGTATCCCTTCACCGCGTTTTTAATCGAACTGCGGGATTTGGTGAAGGCGGGAGGATCCAGGATGACCACGCCGTAGCGCTCCCCTTCGGCTTCCAGGCGGGGAAGCAGAGCGAACACGTCCGCGCAGGTAAAATGCACCCGGTCCTCAAGGCCGTTTAAGCGGGCGTTTTCCTCTGCCATGTCGATGCCGGTCTGAGAAGCGTCCACGCCGAGAACGTCCGCCGCTCCGGCTTTTCCGGCGTTCAGGGCGAAGGAGCCGGTGTGGGTGAAGCAGTCCAGTACCCGTTTGCCGGGGCATATTCTGTGAATGGCGGCCCGGTTGTTTTTCTGATCCAGGAAAAAGCCGGTTTTCTGGCCATCCTGCACGTCGACCAGATATTTCACACCGTTTTCCTCGATCTGTACGCGGGTGTCGAAAGGCTCGGAAAGAAAGCCCTTGAAGCGTTCCATGCCTTCCTGAAGGCGGACTTTGGCGTCGCTTCGCTCATAGACGCCGCGCACGGAAATGCCGTCTTCGGCAAGCGCGCGCCGGAGGATATCAAGGATCAGAGGCTTGAAGCGGTTGATGCCAAGCGCCAGGGATTCCACCACCAGCACGTCGGAAAACTTGTCCACCACCAGGCCGGGGAACCAGTCCGCCTCCCCGAAGATGAGCCGGCAGCTTCCCGTATCCACTGTCCGCTTCCGGTATTCCCAGGCGTCCCGCACCCGTTTTTCCCAGAAAGCGTCGTCGATTACCGTATCCTTCCTGCGGGCGAGCAGGCGCACCGTAATTTTGGAGCGACGGTTGATGAAGCCTGTTCCCAGAAAGAAGCCGTCGAAGTCCAGCACATGGACCAGGCCGCCGTCTGGGACTTCTTCGTCCGTGGAAGAGGAGACGGACGCGATTTCATTGTCGTAAACCCACATGCCGCCCGCCTTGAGGGAGCGTCCTGCGCCCTTTTTCAGGGTGACGGCGCCGGTTATGGTATAGAGTGTATTCTGCATGCTTTCCTCCAGTCTGAAGCGTATTTTCTTTTTTCATTTTCCGCTTTCTTTTGCGGATTCCGCTTGTAAGTGTATCACATTTTCATTATAATTTACAGTATCACAATGGGAGCGGGGAATCTGCCCGCAAGGCCCATGTCCGCCATAGACGGACACGGGTAATACGATCAGAAGAACGGGGGTTTACAAGGCGTATGATTCTGGAAAAATACTATGAGAACCCGGAAGTCCTGCATGTGGGGTGCGAGGAAACAAGAAGCTGGTATGTGCCGCTGGATGAAAAGGAGAAGGAGACGGGGAGGCTCCTTTCCAGCGTGGACTGGCGGTTCGGCTATTTCCCCTGTATAGAGGATGTGCCGGAATTTTACAAAAAGGATTTTGACGAGGAGAGCTTCGGCAGGCTGGAGGTGCCTTCCTGCTGGCAGATGGCGGGCTACGACCAGAAGCACTATACCAACACCCGTTATCCGTTTCCCTGCGATCCGCCCTATGTGCCGGACAACAATCCCTGCGGGGCGTACATCAAGGATTTTGACCTGGATAAAAATGAGGCGAAGAAGGCGCAGTTCCTTTATTTTGAGGGAGTGGATTCCTGCTTTTACGTGTGGGTGAACGGGAAATTCGTGGGCTACAGCCAGGTTTCCCACAGTCCCAGCGAGTTTGACATCACGGGGAAGACGAAGGCGGGAAGGAACCGGCTGGCCGTGCTGGTGCTGAAGTGGTGCGACGGAAGCTATCTGGAGGATCAGGATAAATTCCGTATGTCCGGCATTTTCCGGGACGTGTATCTGTATCTGCGGCCGAAGGCGCATGTACGGGACTTCACGGTGACCACGCCTGTGGATTATGAAAAAAATACCGCGCAGGTTGCGGTAAAGCTGGAAACAGTGGGGGAACCGGAGACCGTCTGCCGCCTGTATGACGGACAGACGCTCCTGGGAGAGCGGACGCCGGACGCGGAAGGAAGGGTTTCCTTTGAGGTGGCGCAGCCGGTCCTGTGGAACGCGGAGGAGCCATATCTGTATCTGTTAAAGATCGCGACGCCGGAAGAAGTGATCCGCCAGAGCGTGGGGATCCGGACCATCTGTATCCGCAACGGCGTGGTGCTCATCAATGAAAAGCCCGTGAAATTCAAGGGCGTCAACCGCCATGACAGCAGTCCGTTCACCGGCGCCGTGGTATCGAAGGTGGACGCCATGTTCGATCTGCGGATCATGAAGGAGGCCAACATCAACGCCATCCGCACCAGCCATTATCCCAACGCGCCCTGGTTCCCGGAGCTGTGCAGCGAATGCGGCTTTTATCTCATCGCCGAGGCGGATCTGGAATCCCACGGCGTGCAGGATCAGTATGGCGGCAGCACGGAGAAGACCTTCAGCCAGCTGGTGGAGGATCCTTCCTACCGGGAAGCGGTGATCGACCGTACCCGGAGAAATGTGCTGCGGGACAAGAACCAGTGCAGCGTGATCTTCTGGTCTTTGGGTAACGAGTCCGGCATGGGGACGAGCATCGAAGAGGCCGGACGCTGGGTGAAGCAGCAGGATCCCACCAGGCTGGTGCATTATGAGAGCTGCCATTTCCAGCCCGAAGGCCATGAGAAGGACGAATCCATGTTTGATGTGGAAAGCCATATGTATGCTTCCACG
Organism: Candidatus Eisenbergiella stercorigallinarum; assembly: GCA_019120525.1. Taxonomy (GTDB): domain Bacteria; phylum Bacillota; class Clostridia; order Lachnospirales; family Lachnospiraceae; genus Eisenbergiella; species Eisenbergiella stercorigallinarum. The sequence goes on from DWUW01000067.1 coordinate 3,866, forward strand.
CAGTGGATCGACGAATATTTTGCCGCGCCCGGGGAGAAAAAGCCCTTTGTGCAGTGTGAGTTTGTGCATGCCATGGGGAACGGCCCGGGGGATATCGAAGATTATATGCAGCAGATCTACAAATACGATGGCTTCTGCGGCGGCTTCGTGTGGGAGTGGTGCGACCACGCCACCTACGAGGGCAAGGCGGAGGACGGCAGGGCGATCTACCATTACGGCGGAGACGCGGGAGAATATCCGCACGACGGCAATTTCTGCATGGACGGCCTGGTGTTCCCGGACCGCAGGCCCCACGAAGGGCTGTATGAGTGGAAAAACTGCATCCGTCCCATCCGCGCGGAGCTGACCAACCGGAAAAAGGGGATCGTCCGTCTGCATAACATGCTGGATTTCAGGAACACGGAGGGCTTCGTGCGCCTGCAGTATGAGATCAAAAAGGCGGGAGAGCTGCTCGCGGAAGGGGCGCTGGACGTTCTGGACATCGAGCCGCACGGCTTTACCGATTACCAGATCGGGCTTCCCGGCACGAAGGAGGAGGACTGCTACCTGCTTCTGACCTATTTCCAGGCGTCGAAGGATAAGCTGACCCAGACCGGCCATCTGATGGGCTTCGACCAGATCCCGCTTTCCGCGTTTAAGGAAAAGGAGCTTCCCTTTGAAAAGAGCGCTTCCGGAGAAAAGGGCGGCGTAGCGCTGACGGAGACGCCGTACGTATTCTGTGTGGAAGGAAAGGGTTTCCGCTACGAGTTCGGTAAGAAGGAAGGGAATTTCCTTCGTATGGAAAAGGGCGGCAGCCCCTGTATCAGCGCCCCGGTGGAGTGGAACGTGTGGCGCGCCCCCACAGACAATGACAGATATATCATGATGGAATGGAAAAAGGCAGGATATGACAGAAGCACGGTGAAGGTATACCGGGCAGAAGCGAAGGTGCGCCAGAATACGGCGGTCATCACCTGTGAGTTTTCCATCGCCGCTCCGGTGGTCCAGCCTTTCCTTCGCCTGCATGCGGTCTGGAGCGTCAACGCGGAGGGGCAGGTGAAGCTTTCCCTGGAAGGAAAACGGAATCCCGTCTTCCCGTTCCTGCCCAGGTTCGGCCTGCGGTTTTTCCTGCCGGAAACGGCGCGGGAGGAAGGCGGCGCGGCGGATGCCGGGAGCATGCCGGTAACCTACTATGGATATGGCCCGCATGAAAGCTACATCGACAAGCACAGGGCAAGCTATATGGATGTATTTTCTTCCACAGTGGGCGCGCTGCATCAGGATTATGTCCGCCCGCAGGAGAACGGAAGCCATTACAACTGCCATTATGTGCAGGCGGGAGCCCTGCGCGCGCAGGGAAAGCGGCCCTTCTCCTTTAACGCGTCCGTCTACACCCAGGAGGAGCTGACGGAGAAGAAGCATAATTATGAGCTGGAAAAGGCCGGGTGCGCGGTGGTCTGCATCGATTACAAGATGAGCGGCGTGGGTTCCAATTCCTGCGGCCCCGAGCTCCTTGAGCAGTACCGGTTCGATGAAGAAGAATTTCAGTGGGAGATGCTGTATACTTTTGGAGACAGGAATTGACAGAAAACCATAGTGACAGCACGGTAATGTTCCGGCGGGCATGGGGCAACAGGCTCCGGCCCGCCGGATGGTTTTTGGAAGAGCGGGATACGTTTGGCAGGTATCCGTATGGGAACCGGAACCAGGAGGCGAAAGAGAAAATGAATATCAACTGGATGAATGAACTGATCTGGGTAGCGCGGATCGCGGCGGCGACCCTGTGCGGGGCCTGTATCGGTTATGAGAGAGAGAACAACCTGAAAACAGCGGGGATCCGCACGCATTCCATTGTGGCCCTGACCTCCTGCCTGATGATGCTGGTGAGTAAATATGGTTTTGCGGACGTCCTTGGGGCGAACGTGAATCTGGATCCTTCCCGGATCGCGGCGGGGATCGTGACTGCCATCGGTTTTCTTGGCGCGGGCGTGATCTTCACCAGAAAGCTGACGGTCAGCGGACTGACCACTTCCGCGGGGCTTTGGGCCACCGTAGGCATCGGGGTGGCGATGGGAAGCGGTATGTACATCATTGCCGTATTCGCCACGCTGCTGGTCCTCGGGCTGCAGTTCTTCTTTCACAGAAGCGCCCGGCTGGTCAGGAACGCTTCCGTGGAAAAGGTGACCCTGCGTGTCCGCCAGGACGCGGATGTGCGGGCCATTCTGGCTGACTGTATCGAACTGTCAAAAGTGAGGGTACAGAGCTTCAGCGCCGTAAAGCTTCCGGACGGGCTTCTGGAGGTTAAGGTGCTTCTGGTGCTTCCGGAGGTCTGTGAGATCCGGAAGATCCTTGACACATTGAATAAGGCGGAAGAGATCGTGGCGGCAGAGGTTACGGCGGAAGGATAAATAGTCTCTCTTTATGCTGACATATTGAAAAAGAAAAAATATTTATTGTAAATCAATAAAAATATATTGACTTTCAATGCCAACCATGGTATTTTGATGGCAGAGCATGAGATGCCGTCCGGGGACGGCGCTCCGGATAGATGCCGGCGCTGTCCGCGGGAAAACTCTGAAAGAAGGGAAAGGGAACAAGGTCATGAAAGAAAACATTCTGATCAGGGCGACCAAGCTGCTTTTGGATGTCATGTTTTTTGCGGGGATCGTGGTGATCGTGACTCTGCCGGTTTCCATCCGGGTCTATGGACAGTTCAACGGTCATTTTGCCCGGTACTATGTACAGCTCATTGTACTTTTTGGTGTATCCGGCATTCTTGCGGAGCTGATTCTGTATGAGCTGCGGCGGATGTTCCGGACGGTCCTGGCGAATGACTGCTTTGTGGAGGCCAATGTGAAGAGCCTGGACCGGATGGGGACCTACAGCTTTCTGATCGCGCTGGTGACGGCGGGGCGGATGGTCCTGTATCTGACCCCTGCGGTGCTGATCATCATTCTGGTCTTTGTGATCGCGGGATTGTTCAGCAAGGTGCTCAGCCAGGTGTTTGACCGGGCGGTGGCCTACAAGCTGGAAAACGATCTGACCATTTGAAAAGCGGCGGGACAGGGAAAAGGGGAAGCTATGTCGATAGTGATCAATCTGGACGTGATGATGGCAAAGAGGAAAAAGGGGCTGACGGAGCTGGCGGGAGAGGTGGATATCACCCTCGCCAATCTGTCGATCCTGAAGAACAATAAGGCGAAGGCGGTGCGGCTTTCCACGCTGAACGCGATCTGCAGGGCGCTGGACTGCCAGCCCGGCGATATTCTGCAGTATGTGGAAGACGACGCGGAGGAAACAGAGAATGGAAAATGAGATGGGAACAGAACACAGGACCGGAATGGAAAAGGAAGCCGGAAAGGAAATGGATCAGGGCAGGCGCTTTATGAGGAAGAATTACGCTTTTTTCGGCGGGGCAAGCGCGCTGTACGCTCTTTTTTACACGTTCTGCCTGTATCGGAACGCTTCGGGGATCACCTGGCCTTTTTTCGCGGCAGGAACCCTGGTCTATTTTGGCTTATGTATGAGAAGGTCCGGGGTTCTATGGAACGGAAAAAAAGACAGCGTTTTTTATGCGGCCGCCATTGGGCTTCTCGGCGTCAGCATTTTTCTGACGGACAACATTTATATCAACAGCGTGACAAAGGCGGCCATCTTCCTGCTGGCGGTCAGCATGATGCTGCATCAGTATCTGGATGACAGGCGGTGGAGCCTTTCCGGATATCTGACCGTTCTTGGGCAGGCGCTGCTGGAAACCGTGGCTTGCCTGGCCTGCCCGGTTTCGGACGGAAACGCGTGGATGAAGGAGAGGGAGAAGGAGGGGAAAAACGCGAAGGTGCGTTATGTAATTCTGGGAATCCTGATCCTCTGTCCGCTGCTCGTGGTCATTCTGGCGCTGCTTGCCAGCGCGGACCTGGTCTTTCGGGAGCTGTTTTTGCACCTGTTTGATTATGTGGAGCCGCTGGAGGTTTTTGCCGTCTGCTTTATGCTGGCGACCATGTTTTTCGCCTCCTACAGCTTTGTTTCCATGCTGAACGGGGGAGTGCTGAAGGCCGGATGCGCCCAAAAGAAGAAGCAGGAGCCGGTGCTTGCGATCACCGTCACCTCTGTCCTTGCTGCCGTCTATCTGTTTTTCTGCGGGATCCAGGTCGCCTTCCTGTTCCTGCGTCAGGCGGGGCTTCCGGAGGGGCAGTCCTATGCCTCCTATGCCAGACAGGGCTTCTTCCAGCTTCTTGTGGTCTGCGTGATCAATCTTGGTATCGTCCTGGTCTGTCTTTCCTGCTTCCGGGAAAGCCGGGCGCTGAAGGGGATCCTTGCCGTGATCTCCCTGTGCACCTGCTGCATGGCGGTCTCCAGCGCCTGGCGGATGCTTCTGTACATCGGCGCTTACCGCCTGACCTTCCTGCGGGTGCTGGTGCTCTGGGCGCTTGCGGTGATCGGCGTGCTTCTTGTGGGGATCCTGTGCAGCATCTTCCGGCCTAAGTTTCCCCTGCTGCGCTTTATGATGGCCGCCGTGACGGTCTGCTACATCCTTCTTGCCTTCGCGAAGCCGGATTACTGGATCGCGCGCTATAACATGGCGCATGTGAGCCGGGATGCCGCCGGTTCGGTGGAGGAGCTGACGGAGGATTACGGGGATTACCTCTACCTGACGGAGCTGTCCGCGGACGCGGTCCCTGTGCTCGCTTCGGAAGGGAACTATGAATTCCTATGCGGCCGGACCGACCATATGCCGCGGTATTTTGAACGGATGAGAAAAGAGACGGAAAAAACAGGGGTGCGTACCTTCAACCTTTCCCGGTACCTTGCGAAGCGGGCGTTGGAAAGGACGCCGCAGCCGTAGCTGCCAGACGGGGAACGGACGGTAATCCGCTTCTTCCTTAAGATTTTCTGAAATCCTTCCGCTTGATTGACAGAGAACTTTTCCCTGCGGTATCCTGAATGCATCCAGGAAAAAGGGAGCCGGGGAAAACGGGGGCCCCGGTCGCTGTCCTGCCACAGGGCGGCAGCGGGAAAGGCAGGGAGGAAGGAAATGAAGAAGAAGATGGCGGCCGTCTGGCTGCTGGCGGCAGCGCTGTTTTTCGCCGGCTGTATCGGAGGTTTTGATGCGTCGGCATACGTAAAGGGAATCATGGATAATCTTTATCTGGGGGATTCCGCGGGATACAGACAGATGACGGATATATCAGAAGAGGAAGCTGCGCGGGAATATGAACTGGGAATTGAGGCAGAGACTGATTTTTTCCTGAGGTATTATGGGATCGGGGAGATTTCCGGCGGGGTGCGGGAAAAGATTGAAGAGCTGTACCGGACGATCTACAGCCGGTCCAGGTATGAGGTCCTGGAGGCTGTACCGGTCAGGGACGGCTACCAGGTGGAGGTTCAGATCAGCCCTGTGGATGTGATCGTGAACAGTGACGCGGATATCAATGCGGCAGTCGGGGCGTTCGTGTTGGAAATGGATCCTGCGGATTACGCGGACGACCGTTCGCTGAATGACGCGCTGGCGGAGCTGGTGGTGGATGTGATCACGGAAAATCTTCCAAAGCTGGGGTGGCAGGATCCCAAATCCGTTATTGTGAAGGTGGAGAAGGACGGGGAGGGGCGTTATGCCCTGGGAAGCGACGCGGTCTCCTCTCTGGATCAGGAAATCATTGCCTACTGAGCGCGGCACAGAAAAATGATTTTATAAAGATAATAAAAATACGATAAAACGAAACAGGACTTCCGATTCCGCCGGAAGCCCTGTTTTTCTCACACTTCATGATCTATTCTAGCATGGTGAAAAAGAAAAGTCTAGTATTTTTTCTGCTCCCGGATACAATGGACATAAAGCGAAGGTTTTTGGCAAATGGAATATCATCCGCAGAGGGAAAAAGGAGGAGAGTATGTCCGGCGAAAGAAATCAGGTCAGCCCGGAACGGAAAAGGGAAGAAGAGCACCTTGCCGAAACACTTGACGTAGTGCGGGCAAATGTGGAAACTTACGGCTCGGAGGTATCCCGGATGCAGGCGGATATCGACGAGATGCTGGAGCATTTTCATGACAATGACGTGGAGGTGCTGACCATCCTGAACAATACCATTACGCTCCACGATCACATGAAGCGGGCGCTGATACGGAATGAGCGGGCGCTGAAAAAGCCCTACTTCGGCAGGATCATTTTTCAGGACCAGGCGCTGAAAAAGCAGGAGACGCTTTATATCGGAAAGGGCGGAATCTCAAAGGATACCACTCACTGGGTAGTGGTGGACTGGCGCGCGCCTGTCGCCAACGCCTATTATGAGAACGGACTGGGAAAATGCAGCTATCCTGTGCCGGGCGGCGGCCGGGTAAAGATCGATCTGAAGGGAAAGCGGACTTATGAGATCGAGGATGGGAAACTGCTGGATTTTTATGATTCCGAAGTGGTGACCAATGACGATCTGCTGACCAGATATCTGGCAAAAAACAAGCAGGCCGTCCTGGGAGAGATCATCGCGACGATCCAGAAGGAGCAGAACGATATCATCCGCCGCTCTCCGTACCATAACATGATCGTTCAGGGGGTGGCAGGATCGGGGAAGACGACGGTGGCCATGCACCGGATCTCCTATATCCTTTATAACTATCAGGAACGGTTCAGGCCGGAGGATTTCTACATCGTAGGGAGCAACCGGATCCTGCTGGAATACATCACGGGCGTGCTTCCCGATCTGGATGTATACGGCGTGCGGCAGATGACCATGGAGCAGCTTATGGTGCGGCTCCTCTATGAGGACTGGGATGAGGAAAAATACCGGATCCGTCCGGCGGATCAGGCGGACAGGGATGGATGGAAGCGGGGGACCGGCGAATGGTTTGAGGCGCTGGATGCCTACTGCCGGGCGCTGGAGTGGGATACGATCCCGCGCGGAAGCATTTATCTGAACCCAAGGCAGTTCGTGGAGGGCTTTCAGGACGGGAAGACCGGCGTGTTCGACCGGACGGGCGGGAAGCCGCCCGCGCCGGGGGAGGCCGTTGAGCTGATGAGCCGGGACGCTGTGGAGCGTTATATCAGAGAAAATCCGGGTATTTCCGTGCAGAGCAAGATCAACATGCTCAACGAGCGCCTGGAGAGTAAGATCAAAGAGGAATTTCTGGGGAAGGGAGTCAAATATACGGAAAAGGAGCGGAAAGCCATTCTCCGGGCATACCGGGGACGGTATGGGAAAAAAGAATGGAAACGCTCCATTTATGACATGTACCGGGAATTTCTGACGCAGCAGCGGGAAAAGGGAGCGGACGTTCCGATCCCGGAGCGGGAATTTGACGTGTATGACCTGGCGGCGCTGGCCTATCTGTACCGGAGGATCCGGGAAACGGAGGTGATCAGCGAGGCCCACCATATCGTCATCGATGAGGCGCAGGACTTCGGCATGCTGGTCTACCGGGTACTGGCTTCCTGCATCCGAAGCTGCACCTATACCATCATGGGGGATGTGTCCCAGAACATTCATTTCGGCTATGGCCTGAACGACTGGGAGGAGTTAAGGAGGCTCCTTCTTTCCGGAGACAGGGATACCTTCGGCATCCTGAAAAAAAGCTACCGCAACACGGTGGAAATCTCGGAATTCGCCGCCCGAATCCTGGAACATGGAAGCTTTACGCCCTATGCCGCGGAGCCCATCATCCGTCATGGGGATCCGGTACAGGTGGAACGGGCGGCGGACCGGAAGAAGCTGCTTGCCTCCTGTGCAGAATGCTGCCTGGGCTGGCAGAAAAAGGGCTACGACACCATCGCTGTGATCTGCAGGAGCAGGGAAGAGGCTGCCCGTACCGCCGGAGAGCTGAAGAAGCTGATCCCCGTTGCGGAAAGCGACCTGGAAAAGGCGGTGTTCCAAAGCGGTGTGATGGTGCTTCCCGTGGAATTTACCAAGGGACTGGAATTTGACGCCGTCCTGATCCTGGATCCGGACCGGAAGGCTTACCCCTCCGACGACGGGAACGCGAAGCTCCTTTATGTGGCAGCCACCCGCGCCCTGCATGAGCTCTGCGTGCTGTATGAGGGAGACCTGACCGGGCTGATCGCGGATCCGGTCCCGCGGAAGGCTTCGCAGAAGAAGATTTTGCAGAAGAATATTCCGCATAATAATATTCCGCAGGAGAAGGAGGCGGCGGGCAGGGCGGCAGGGAAAAAAAGGATCTCCATTGTACGGAATACGCTTCCGGAACCGGAACGTCCTGCCGCGGCCTGCCCGACCGGAGCTCCGGCTTCTGCCCATCCTGCCGCGCGACCGCCTGTGGCCTCGGCTTCTGCTCATCCTGCCACGCGGCCGACCGCGGCCTTGGCCCGTCCATCCGCTGCCCGTCCGACCGCGGCCGCAGCTGCCGCCCGTCCTGCATCCTCTGGTCCGGCGGGAAGGAAGCCCTATGAGAGCTATGCACAGATGCAGCTGCGGAATGGGGCCGGTTCAGACGGTCCGGCCAGCGGAATGTCCGCCGCAGGAGGACGGCGCACAACGGGAGGACACGACGGCCCTCCTGCGTTCGGCGATATGCCGGATGCGGGGCATCTGCGTCCCGCAGGCCGTCCAAGGACGGATCTGGCGGTACGCTGGAGCGCCATGAATCCGGACGGGCTGTATCTGCAGAGCCGCTTCGGCGTGCTCCGTCTCTGCCCGGTGGGAACTGCTGTCGTTCGGGTCACCTTTATCAAGGGCTCCCAGATGCCGAAGGGGGGTTGTGACGGAATTGCTGTAAACCGCCTGGAAAGAGGATGGAAGCTGCGGGATACCAGAACGGCGGTGGAATATGCCGGCCCGGAGCTGTGCCTGCAGGCGGACAAGGCCACAGGCGCCGTCCGTTATCTGACGGGAGAGAAGAAGCTTTTGCTGTCTGAACAAAGCAAAGGCTGCAGGCTGATCGAGGACAGCGGGGCGCTGGTGCGTTCCTGGCTGTATCTGGATCGGGAAAAGGGAGAGAAACTGTACGCGCCGGGCATACACGGGGAGAAAGGAATCTCCCTGAACGGCTCCGCCAGATATATTTCCCACGGCGGAGCAGAATTCCCGCTGCTCCTTTCGGAAAAGGGTTACGGCCTGCTGGTCGCCACGAAAAAGCCCGTGATCAGCTGCGCGATTCCCATGTACGGGGACTGCCTGTGCGTGGAAGGAGAGCCGATGCTGGACTTTTATTTCATCGCGGGAAAAGAACAGCGTACCATTATGAACGCATATGCCTGGCTGTGCGGCCTGATCTGAAAACGGCGGCGGAAACCGGGAAAAAGAAGAAAAAGGAAAATGATCTCTGCCCGGAAACGGTGATATTTCCGCCGCTTCCGGGGAAGAATAGGAAAGAATCCACAGGAAACGGAGGTGGCAGAGATCATAAGCGAAAATGAGACAGACAGCGTGAGATTGCTGCGGGAATGCGATGCCGGCGCGAAGATGGCGGTGTCCTCCATCGACGAGGTGCTGGAAAAGGTTTCCGGACCCGCACTGAAGCAGCTTCTTCAGGAAAGCAGGGAGCACCATGGGAAGCTGGAAAACGAGATCCATTCCCTGCTGAAAAATTATGGCTCCAGGAAAAGGAGCCGGCGGCCATGGCGAAGGGGATGTCCTGGATCAAAACGAACGTGAAGATGACCATGGATGAGAGCGACGCCACAGTGGCCGACCTGATCACGGACGGCTGCAACATGGGGACCAAGTCCCTGAACCGGTATCTGAACCAGTACCGGGGCGCGGATCACGCGTCCAGAGAGCTCTGCGGGCGTCTGATCTCCATTGAGGAAAAGCTGTGCCGGGATATGAAATCCTATTTGTAGAGAAAGCGGGCCGGACAAAGGATCGGGTCGATAAAAAAGGGACCGCGAAAAAAGCTGCCCGTATGGGCTTCCTTTTTCGCGGATCCCTTTTTTCGCAAGCCTTCCTTCCTCTTTTTGTCAGATCAGCGGCGCTTCCGCAAAGCAGTGCATATGCAGAGGCCCAAGCACCTTAAAGCCCTCTCCCAGGGCAAAATCCTTTCCCTCCGCCAGCTTCTGGCCCTGCATGGAAAAATAGATCCGGTACAGCCCCAGAAGCTCTTCGCCTAACTGGCTGCGGTGTTCCGCCATGGCGGCAAATTTCGTCTCAAAGGTCTCCGTCACGTCGATCACCGTATTCGGCTTCTGCGTGAAGTAGAAGGCGATGGCGCCCGCCTGCCAGGGAGCGGTCTGCGTATCCCGGGGATACCGGGACAAAGAGGACGAAAGAAAAGCCTGCGCCGCCGCCCGCCCGGTGACGATATGATCGTTATGGGCCTCATACTGCGCCCAGGGATCGGGACAGAAGATTACGTCCGGCTGCAGGGCGCGGACGGTCTCCGCGATCCTTCCGGCAAGGGAAGGGATATCGGAAAGGGAGCCGTCCGGCAGGCCGTAAAAAAGAAAATCGGAAGCCCCGACGACCCTGCCCGCGGCCTCGGTTTCCTTCCGGCGCAGGGCGGCGATCTCCGAAAAATCGAGCTTTCCGGTGGAATCTCCCAGGTCTCCGTTTGTAATGGTGAGGTAAGTGAGCTCACAGCCCTTTGCCGCAAGCGCGGCGGCGGTCCCGCCCATGCCGATCTCGATGTCGTCGGGATGGGGCTGGATGCACAGCGCCTTTTTCGCGTTTCTGATTTCAGGGGGCATAAAATAAGCGGATATATCCATAATAATCTCCTTTCCGCCGTCACGGATTTTCTTTTTTTGCCTGACGGCGCCTGGTGAGCTGCCTTTGAATCTCTTCGATCTGCGCGGGCTTTAAACGGTACAGAAGCAGGGGCAGGATGGCAAAGAGGAAGCAGAGGGCCGGAACCACATAGACCATGGCTCCGAAGCCGGTGATCACGGCGGCGGTGGGCTCCATGTTATCCTCATAATGCGTGACGGTCATGGCAAAGCCCAGAAGCCCTTTGGAAAAGGTGGAGCTCAGCTTGTTCAGAAACGTATTCATGGAGAAAACGATTCCCTCTCCCCGGAAGCCGAGCCGGTATTCCGAGTAATCGATGGCGTCCATCAGCATGGCCGTGCTGCTGATGGTGGTCATCCCGGTAAAGGCAAAGCTGACGCCCAGAAGGATCAGGCCGATGACAGGCCCCGCGTTCAGCGGGAAGGGCAGGAAGCTGGAAACGGCTCCGGCAACGCAGGCGGCGATGAAGATTTTTTTCTTGTCAAACCGCCGGATCAGCATGGGAGAAACCGCCATTCCGGTGATCATGCCCAGCACCAGGCTCACGCCGATATAGGTGACGTAGCCGGAATCTCCCCATACATAGACGGCGAAATACATCTGGGAGACCTGCCGGAGGTTGTTTACCATATCGACGATCAGAAGCGAAACCAGCAGCGCGATCAGCGGCCCGTTGTCCAGGATGGTGTGGATGTTGCGGGAAAAAGGGATGTCCTTCGGGGGCGGCTCGATCCGTTCCTTCAGGACAAAGCCGCTCAGGATCATCAGGGCCGCTCCGGCAACGGCTACCACCGCGGCGGCGGCCGTATAGGCTGCGGCGCTTCGCTCTCCGCCGAAGGCGTTTAACAGGGAAACGCTCCCCACGGAAATGATGACCGTGCCGATGGTGCCGCCGATCTTTCCAAGCGTGACCATGCCGTTCTTTTCATCCGGATTCGGAGAGGAAACGGAGGAAATGGCCCAGATGGGCACGTCATAGACCGTATAGGTGATGTCCCAGAGCACATAGCAGACGGCGGCGACCGCGATGGTCCCTCCCAGGGAGCCGCCGAAGCTCACAAAGCAGAAAATGGTGGCAAGGGCGATGAAAACCGGCCCAGTAAGCAGATACGGGCGGAATTTGCCGATGCGGGTCCGGGTCCGGTCCGCGATCATGCCCATCAGGACGTCGTTTACGGCGTCCCACAGGCTGGCCGCCACCATGATGACGGTCACGCTTTCCGGCGGGATGCGCAGCAGATCGGTGAAGAAGAACATGATATACATGGTGACGAAGCTGTAGATCATGTTCTGCCCCAGCAGACTGCCGGTGTAGGTCAGTTTTTCACGGCTGGAAATGTTGTGCATAAGTATGGCTCCTTCATGTTTTCCTGATGTTCATTTTACTCCGTGGGGAAAGGAATGACAAGCGGGATCGTTACCGGACTTTTTTCGCCCCTATGCGGTGTTATTTTTCATGGGGAAGGAGATCCGGAAAAAAGTCCCGCACATTTTACTGGAAAACATCCCGCAGGGCCTTCCACGGAACCATTCCACACATGTACGGTTCCAAAACGAAAAAATGGATTTGGAACCGTACAAAAATTCATTTTTTACGGATCCAATTTCAGAAAATGCCATTCTGAACCGTACTTTTCATGGCGTGATACGGTTGAGAAATTGAAAATTCTGTTTTTAACCGTACCAGATAGCCAAAAAGTACGGTTACAGATGAGAGAATCAGGTAGTTAACCGTACTGATGACAAAATAGCGGCAAAAAGTACGGTTAAGAATTGGAAAATCCTTTTTTTAACCGTCACTTTAGATATTTTGTACGGTTATATAATGTGGATCCTCATTTTAAACCGTATCGGAGCATCCTGCCAGGTGTTAAACAGGGATTTTCCGATATGGGAAAAGAAATCAACTGTAATATTTCCCCAGTCCATGAAAAGCAACGAAAAAGAAATTCTTTTCACCGGAGACTTTGGAAAATGGGGCTGATATGATACAATGATTGCGCACAGCGCAATCCGGCCCGACTATATCGGGCCGCCCCGCTGCGCGGGGATTGTATCAGCGAGCTGCGGCTTGTGGAGAAAATGCCGCCTGCGGCGTCGCTTTCTCCCCTGAGCACGCAGTACAATGATTGCGCACAGCGCAATCCGGCCCGACTATATCGGGCCGCCCCGCTGCGCGGCAGACAGTAGTCTGAAAAGCAAAAAGGAGGGTTCCCATGGGCTTTACACCCGAACAGTTCATCACATTTCTTGGCCGTGTGGAAAAACTGAAATCAGTTCCCCGCCACTGCGTCACCTCGGATGGCGTGACGGAAAATGTGGCCGCCCACAGCTGGCGCACGGCGCTCATGGCATATCTTTTGAAGGACGAGCTTGCGGATGTGGATATCGATAAGATCATCCGCATGTGCCTGATCCACGACCTGGGCGAGGCGGTGACAGGCGACATCCCCACCTTTGAAAAGACGCAGGCGCACGAACAGACGGAAAAGGAGGCCCTGGACGGCCTGCTCCGCGAGCTTCCGGAGCCTATGTACGAGGAGCTTACGGCCCTCCTTTTGGAAATGGAGGCGCTTAAGACCCGGGAAGCGAAGGTGTACAAGGCGCTGGATAAGCTGGAGGCGGTGATCCAGCACAACGAGAGCGATATTTCCACCTGGCTGCCGCTGGAATATGAGCTACAGAAGACCTACGCGGCGAAAAATGTGATCGGTTTTCCTTTCCTGGAAAAGCTGCAGGAGCAGGCGGTGAAGGATACGGAGGAGAAGATTAAGCCGAATGCGAAACGGCAGAAAGAGGAATACCAATGACGAAAAAAGAAAAACGCGATCACATCCTCGCCCGTCTTGACGAGCTGTATGGAACCGAGAAGGAAGGCTTTTATCACAACGCGGACTGGCAGCTTCTGGCGGCGATCATGCTGAGCGCGCAGAGCACGGATAAGCAGGTGGACGAGGCGCTGCCGGGGCTGTTCGGGAGATTTCATACGGCAAAGGAGGTGGCGGAGGCGGATGTGGAAGAGATCGAAAGCTATATCCGTTCGGTCGGCCTGTATAAGAACAAGGCGAAGAATCTGAAGAAATGCTGTGAGCAGATCTGGAAGGAGTACGGCGGAAAGGTGCCGGATACGCTGGAGGAGGTGCTGAAGCTGGCGGGCGTGGGAAGAAAGACGGGGACGCTTTTTCTGGCGGACGTCTACGGGACGCCCGGCGTGACGGTTGACACCCATGTGTTCCGCATTTCCCATAGGCTTGGCTGGGCGAAGGGGAAAAATCCGGTGGAAACGGAAGCGGAGCTGATGAAGGCGCTTCCGGTGGATCACTGGAACCGGATCAATTTCCAGCTCATCTATCTGGGGCGCTCCGTCTGTACCGCCCGCCGGGCCAGGTGTGAGGAATGTCCGCTCGAGGAGTGGTGTGAAAAGAAGCTGGAAAGGAAGTCATGAGGTCTGCGCCGCCGTCAGCTCGGAGAGGATCTCCCGCACATCGTCGCCCATCCGGATGAGAACGGCAGGGGCGGGACTGTCGATGCCGTGTACCAGTCCGTTGCGGAAATTGCGGAGGTTCTGGAGCTTTTCCAGGCTGTCCTTTTTCAAAAGCTTCATGCGCTTGAGGCTGTTGAGGTTGAAGGTGCCGCGGGCCTTGGGATTGCTCTGGCGGGTCAGCTTCATCAGAACGGTTTCCAGGCTGATCCAGGGCTTCAGGAAATATTCCTCCGCTTCCAGGCGTCCCCGATCCGTTTTGCGGGAAGCGCCGTCGGACTTCTCCGAAGAAGCGCGAAGCTCCCGGTAAAGCTCGTAGCGTTTTTCGCTGCCGCAGATGATCTGATCGATGAGCTGCTGGGAAATGGTCCGGCTGTCGTCCACCGGCCTTGTGGATTTCAGGATAGGCTCCAGTTCCTTCGCGCTGTCCAGCTTCAGCCGGTTCATCAGCCGCAGAAGCTGTTCCACGTTGCCCATCTTCGGCTCGATATCAAAGCGCCTGTACCGGGTGCTCAGGTAATCGTAGAGGTAGGCGGCCAGATCGTACTGGCTGCCGAAGGCCGCGTTTTTGCTCTGCAGGCGGGCGTTGCCGGCAGCCTGCAGCCGTTCCAGGGCGATCTCTCCGGCAAGGACCAGGCCGTTGAGCTCATCCAGAATGGCCAGCTCTTCGTCGGAAAGCGCCCCCTGCATGGGCTTGTAAACCAGATCATGCTCCACCTCGGACCAGGCGTGCATCAGGACGGAGGCCACCTGGATCTCCAGACGCACGGAGGCGTACTTGAGCTGTTTTTTCTCCAGAAGCTCCTCCTTCATGGAGGCCCGGTAATGGGTGGCCCAGTAGCCGGAAAAACGTTTATTGTAGGAAGGCTGCCTGGACTGGCCGGGGAATTTCTTCATTTCCAACACCGTAAAAAGGTTGTTGATCACCTGATCGGCCTTGGCCCGGTCACCGGGGAAGTACAGGGAGACGCGCACACCGGACAGATCCGCGATATCCGCATAGATCTCGTTCATGCTCCGGTAGGGCTGTTCCCTCTTTTCATTCCGCTGGGTCACCTTGTTTTTCAGCCGGACGGGGCTTTTGGCCCGGGAGGTGACGATGGCGCGGATACCGGAGGAGTGCAGGGCTTCCCGCAGCAGATCCTCCGCCACATGTCCGGCCGTTTCGTAAAAACTGATCTTCTTTTTATAATTCTCGATAAACTGACTGATGAGATCCATTCGGGCTCTCACCTCCTTCCTTTTGCGTAAAACCTTAAAATACCCTCGTCGTCCATTTGGTGCAGTCCCAGACCGCGTCCACAATATCCTGGTAAAATTCCGGTTCGTGGCAGACCATCAGAATACTGCCTTTATAGGCGGACAGGGCCCGTTTCAGCTCTGCCTTGGCGTCCGCATCCAGATGGTTGGTGGGCTCATCCAGCAGAAGCACGTTGGTAGGGCGGTTGATCAGCTTGCAGAGCCGCACCTTCGCCTGTTCGCCGCCGCTCAGCACCCGGACCAGGCTTTCGATGTGTTTGGTGGTCAGGCCGCATTTTGCCAGAGCGGAGCGCACCTCATACTGGGTGTAGGAGGGAAAGGTGTTCCAGATTTCCTGGATGCAGGTGGTATTGTCATCCGCCTCCATTTCCTGCTCAAAGTATCCGATGCTCAGATAATCCCCCTGTTCCACGCTGCCGGAAAGAGGCGGAATCAGGCCCAGAATGCTTTTTAACAGGGTGGTCTTTCCGATGCCGTTGGCGCCGGTGAGGACGATTTTCTGTCCCCGCTCCATGGAAAGGTTCAGGGGAGAGGACAGGGGCTCCTCGTAGCCGATGACCAGCTCCTTTGTGGTGAAAATGAAGCGGCCCGGCGCCCGGTCCTCCCTAAAGTGAAATTCCGGCTTCGGCTTCTCGGCGGCCAGTTCGATCACATCCATTTTATCCAGCTTTTTCTGGCGGGACATGGCCATATTCCGGGTGGAGACGCGGGCCTTGTTGCGGGCGACGAAGTCCTTCAGATCCGCGATTTCCTTCTGCTGTCTGTTGTAGGCGGCCTCCAGCTGGGCCTTCTTCGCGGCATAAACCTCTGTGAACTTATCATAGTTTCCCACATAGCGGGTGAGTGTCCGGTTATCCATGTGATAGATCAGATTGACCACGCTGTTGAGAAACGGAATGTCATGGGAGATCAGGACGAAGGCGTTTTCATAATCCAGAAGGTAACGCTTCAGCCATTCGATGTGCGCCTCGTCCAGATAGTTGGTGGGCTCATCCAGCAGCAGAATGTCCGGCTTTTCCAGAAGAAGCTTTCCCAGAAGGACTCTGGTGCGCTGACCGCCGGAAAGCTGGGATACATCCTGATCCAGTCCCACGTCGGTAAGTCCGAGTGCCCGGCCCACCTCTTCCACCTTGCTGTCGATGAGATAGAAGTCGTGTGCGGTCAGAAGCTCCTGGATGGTGCCCAGTTCTTCCATGTATTGTTCCAGCTCCTCTTCGGAGGCATCTCCCATTTTTTCACAGATCTCGTTCATCCGCGCTTCCAGGTCGAACAGGAAGGAAAAGGCGGATGCCAGGGTTTCCCGGATGGTGGTTCCCTTTTCCAGAACGGTGTGCTGATCCAGATAGCCCGCCCGCACGTTTTTGGCCCATTCAATCTTCCCTTCGTCGGGAATGAGCTTTCCGGTGATGATATTCATAAAGGTGGATTTGCCTTCCCCGTTGGCTCCCACCAGTCCGATGTGCTCCCCCTTCAGAAGGCGGAAGGACACGTCCTCAAAAATGGCCCGGTCGCCGAAGCCATGGGTCAGATGCTCTACGTTCAGTATACTCATATGAAGAAACTCCTGTGTATATTTGTTCCTGCGGTTCCTTTGCCTTCCGAAAAAAGGCGCGTTCACGCAAGTATAGCACAGGAAATTTATTTTTACCAGAGCAGAAAGAGAAGAATAAAGGGGAAAAGGGACGTTGCAATTCGCAGACAGGTATGAAAAGATAGAGATAGGAATTTGGAATGGAGGATTATGATGAGACTTTCGTTTTCAACGCTGGGATGTCCGGAATGGAGTTTTGAGCAGATTATAAAAAAT
>DWUW01000068.1 GCA_019120525.1 Candidatus Eisenbergiella stercorigallinarum
AAATACCTGATTTTCTCATCTGTAACCGTACTTTCTGGTTATCCGGTACGGGTAAAAACAGATTTTTTGAGTTTTCAACCGTATCACGTCACAAAAAATACGGTTCAGAACAGTATTTTCCGGGATTTAATCCGTAAAAAATGAATTTTTGTACGGTTACGAATCCATTCTTTCGTTTTTCAACCGTACATGGGCGGCAAAAGATTTTTTGACCGAAACATCAGAATATGGTACACTTACAAAAGCGGCTGTACCCGTCCCCCTGACCGCCAGGGCGAAGCGGCGGGAAACGGCGCGCGCACCGGCGGCCGTCAGCTGGCTGGAATGTAAGAGCTCCCCATCCGCTGACCGGAATGTAAGAGCTTCCTGCCGCGGCAGGAAGCAGGGAATGGAGAAGAAAGAATGACATGAAAAAACAGAAGACAAAAAAGGGTGAATACGGATATCTGAAGCATCAGCGGAAGCTGGAAATCGCCAAAACAGCGGTCCTTTTCTGCCTTTCGCTGGCGGTCTATCTGTCCGGCCTCATCACCACCGGAACGAATAAAAACCTGCTGACCATCGTGGCGGTGCTCGGCTGCCTGCCCGCCAGCCGCAGCGCGGTGGGCATGATCCTGTTCCTTCGGGCGAAGGGCTGCAGCGAGGAGCTGCATGAGCGGATCCTTCCTCATGCGAAGGGGCTTCCTCAGCTTTACGATGTGGTACTCACCAGCTACGACGCCACCTTTGAGCTTGTACACCTGGTTTTTAAGGGCAACAGCCTGATCGGCCTTACCGTAAATCCCAAATGTAAAACCGACGCCTGCGAAAAGCATCTGAAGGAAATGATGGCCAAGGACGCTATAAAGGATGTGCATGTGAAGATCTTTCAGGATACGCCCAAATATCTGAACCGTCTGGATCAGTTAAGGGAGCTTGCTGCGGAGGATACGCAGACTGGCGCCGTATTTTCTCTGATCAGGGCGATTTCCATCTGAATCTCCATTCCGGAGCGCGGCAGCGGGGCGATGCCCGGAATACCTCCCGGCATGTGAAAGGAAACTCATGAGAGAAGTAACCATCGGCTCCAACGAGGGCGGACAACGGTTTGACAAATATCTGAAAAAATATCTGAAGGAAGCCGGAAGCGGTTTCCTTTATAAAATGCTCCGGAAAAAGAACATCACGCTGAACGGCCGCCGGGCGGACGGGAGCGAGAAGCTGAACGCGGGAGACCGGGTCTGCTTTTTTCTTGCGGACGAGACCATTGAAAAGTTCCGGGGACCTGTCCCGGCATTCCGGGAAACCGGTTCTGCATTCCGGGGGTCCGGCTCTTCCGCGCCGGAGGAAGCCAAAAAGGAACTGCTTTCCATCCCCGTTCTGTACGAGGACGGCCAGGTGCTTCTTGCGGACAAGCCGGCCGGCCTTCTGACGCAGAAGGCGCAGGCGCGGGATTACTCCCTGAATGAATGGCTGACGGACTATCTGCTGGCGGGCGGGAAGCTGAAGGAGGAGGAGCTTGCCACCTTCCGGCCTTCCGTCTGCAACCGGCTGGACCGGAACACCAGCGGCCTGGTGATCTGCGGGAAAACGCTGGCCGGGAGCCAGAAGATGAGCGAGCTGATCAGAGACCGGAGCCTGCGCAAATTCTACCGGCTTTTCGCCGCGGGAAAGCCTCCCGTCAGCGGACTGGTGGAGAGCTGGCTTCTGCGGGAGGAAAACAGCAATCAGGTCAGAATCTATGAGAAAAAACCGGCTGATTCCAGAGCGGTTCCCGTCCGCACGGGCTGGCGGCTTCTGGAAGCCTATGAGGACTGCTCTTTTCTGGAGGTGGAGCTGTTCACCGGAAAGACCCATCAGATCCGCGCCCAGATGGCGGCGCTGGGCTTTCCCCTGATCGGGGATGCGCGTTACGGAAACGAGGCCGTCAACCGGCATTTCCGCAAGGCAGGCGTCCGCTCTCAGTTACTGCACGCCTTCCGTCTGGAATTTCCGCCCTTGGACGGACCTTTCTCCGGCCTCAGCGAAAAAAGCGTCGTCGCTCCGGAGCCGGAAAGTTTCCTGCGCATGCGAAGGTTCTGTGAAGGACAGGCCGGTCCGGCAAAAGGAAACCGCCTGTCGAAAAAGAACATCTGAGCAGGACGCTCCGGCATGGAGGAAAAAATGGCAACATGGAGTTCAAGAGGCCTCCGGGGCTCCACCCTGGAGGAGTTAATCAACCGGACCAATGAAAAATACAGGGAAAGCGGGCTTGCGCTGATTCAGAAGATTCCCACGCCCATCACGCCCATCCGCATCGATAAGGAGCACCGGCACATCACGCTGGCCTATTTTGACCAGAAGAGTACGGTGGACTATATCGGCGCGGTGCAGGGGCTTCCCGTCTGCTTCGACGCCAAGGAATGCGCGCAGGACACCTTCGCCCTCGCCAACATTCATGAGCATCAGGTGCAGTTCATGAAGGAGTTCGAGGCCCAGGGCGGCATCGCTTTTTTTCTGATCTATTATTCTCACCGGGACGAGTTTTATTACCTTCCGCTGGCCCATCTGGAATATTTCTGGGAGCGGGCGAAAAACGGCGGCCGGAAAAGCTTCCGCCATGAGGAGCTGAACCCGGAATATTTTCTCCCGAAAAGGAGCAGCGTGCTGGTTCCCTATCTGGACATGATGCAGAAGGATCTGGACGACAGGCCGGACTGAGAGGGCCGGCGGCCGTTTTTTTCTGATTTTGGATCCCGGCCTCCGAAGCCGGAAGATCCGGAAAGGTCGATTTATATGAAAAATCCTGTTACAACGCTCTGCTATATCGAAAAGGACGACGCCTACCTGATGCTGCACCGGGTCAAGAAGAAAAACGATCTGAACGAGCACAAGTGGGTGGGGATCGGCGGCCACGCGGAGGAAGGAGAGAGCCCGGAGGACT
>DWUW01000069.1 GCA_019120525.1 Candidatus Eisenbergiella stercorigallinarum
GCCCAGGAAGGCCTGACGGAGCAGAAGCTGAAGACGGTTTCCCATAAGAAAGAGAGGTAACCTGGCTATGAACGATGTATGGAAAGACCTGGCGGCAACGCCAACCCTGACTCTGGATCCTTTTTCTGAGGAAAAGCCGGTTCCGCCCGCGCCGAAGGCGGAGACGCCGGAATGGGACGACAGCATCCTGAACGATGAGGAAAGAAGGATGGTGGAGGAGTTCTCCGGACAGATCGATCTGAAGAATTCCAGCCTGATCCTGCAGTACGGCGCGGGCGCCCAGAAAAAGATGGCTGATTTTTCGGAAAAAGCGCTGGAGAGCGTACAGACCCAGGATCTGGGAGAGGTAGGAGAGCTTCTGGGAAGCGTTGTCACGGAACTGAAGAGCTTCGACGCGGAGGAAGAACGGGGGATCCTTGGCTTCTTTAAGCGGGGCGCTGGCAGGATCACGGCGATGAAAGCGAAATATGCAAAAGCGGAGGGCAATGTCAACCGGATCTGCCAGGTACTGGAGGGGCATCAGATCCAGCTCATGAAGGACTCCGCCATGCTGGATAAGATGTATGAGCTGAACAAAACCTATTTCAAAGAGCTTTCCATGTACATCCTGGCAGGAAAAAAGAAGCTTGCCGAGGTAAGGGGCGGGGAACTGAAGCGGATTGCTGAAAAGGCGCGGCAAAGCGGTCTCCCGGAGGACGTGCAGGAAGCAAGGGATCTGGACGCCATGTGCGGAAGGTTTGAGAAGAAGCTTCACGACCTGGAGCTGACTCGCATGATCTCTGTCCAGACTGCTCCGCAGATCCGGCTGGTCCAGAATAACGATACGCTTATGGTGGAAAAGATCCAGTCCACCCTGGTGAACACCATTCCGTTGTGGAAGAGCCAGATGGTGCTTGCCCTTGGCATGGAGCATTCCGCCCAGGCCGCGGCGGCGCAGCGCCAGGTGACGGATATGACCAACGAGCTGCTGAAGAAAAACGCCGCCGCCCTGAAGACCGCCACCCTGGAAACCGCGAAGGAAGCGGAGCGGGGGATCGTGGATATGGAGACCCTGAAAGCGACCAATGAATCTCTCATCTCCACGCTGGACGAAGTGATGCGCATCCAGCAGGAGGGACGACAGAAACGTCAGGAGGCGGAGGCTGAGATGGGCCGGATGGAGAACGAGCTGAAGGCAAAGCTCCTTCAGATCAGCGGCTGAGAAGGCCCCGCAGCGCCGGGAGGCGGGAAAGCCTCCGCCCCGGCGGGAGATCCGTCCCGCCGGGAGAGCCTCAGGCCCTGCTGAGGAAAGAATTGTGATAGGAGGGATCCATGGTCACATCCTGTCCGAACCAGTCCGGAGGGGAGAAGCTTTCAGCAGCTTCCAGATCAGGGAATTCCACTTCGGCGATAACGAGGGGGGCAAGCTCCCCGAGAAAAACATCCAGTTCTATGGTATACGGCCCGCAGGGCAGCATATAACGGCGCTTGGTAATGATGCGTCCGTCCACCTTTCGGATCAGATGACGGTAGGCCTCTTCGGTCAGGGGAAGATTGTATTCCTCTCTGGCGAGGAGGCCTTTCCCTTTATACGTAAGATAATATTCCCTGTCATCCCGGCGTACGCGGACGACGGGATCCGTGTTCAGGTATCCCTGCTCGATCAGGCGGCAGGGGTACTGCTCCAGCTGCGCGGGAAGCTCGGTTATGAGATATTTCCGTTCGATTTCCATGGCGGGAACCCTTCCTTTCCGGACAGCCGAAGGATTTCGCGGGAAGCTGCCCGCTGTTATTATAACCGGCTTTGGAATGGCTGTCATTCATATTTTTTTCATAAATTTCTACGGTTTTATTCATTGGATGGGAAAGGGGATTCTGTTATAATAAGACCGTCGGCAGATATGGGCCCGCAAGTCCTTCTGCCGGATAAGAAAAAAGAAAAGAGGGATGTCAGATGAGCAGGATCGGTGTTTTTTTCGCGGACGGATATGAGGAGATCGAGGCACTGACTGTGGTGGATCTCGCCAGAAGGGCGGGGATAGAGGTGCGGATGATTTCCGTGGAGGAAAAGGAAGAAGCGGAGGGATCCCACGGCATCACGGTCCGTATGGACGGGAAGCTTTCGGAGACGGATTTTTCCGGGCTGGATATGCTGGTGCTTCCCGGAGGAAAGAAGGGGACGCAGGGACTGGAAAACTGCGGCGCGCTGATGGAGCAGCTGGATGCCTTCTATACCGCCGGAAAGCCTGTCGCGGCGATCTGTGCCGCACCGAGCATTTTCGGGCACAGAGGGTATCTGAAGGGAAGGCGGGCTACCTCCTATCCTTCCTTTGAAAGCCATCTGGACGGCGCGCAGGTGACGGGCGCGGCGGCGGAGACAGACGGAAACGTGATCACAGGACGCGGGATGGGCTGTTCCATTCCCTTTGCCCTTGCAGTGGTGGAATACCTTTCGGGAAAGACGGAGGCGGACCGCATAGCGGAATCTGTGGTTTATACCCGATAGGAAGACAGAGGTAAGAGAATGAATCTTTTATTTTTTCTGACGCCCAAAAGCGAAGTGGCGTATGTGGAGGAAAGCGATTCCCTGCGGCAGGTCCTGGAGAAGATGGAATATCATGGCTATACCGCCGTCCCGCTGCTCTCCGCGGATGGAAGATACATAGGGACCATTACGGAAGGAGATGTGCTGTGGAAGCTGAAGAAGGAGCATTTCCCGGATATCCATGAGATGGAAGATATTTCCGTCATGCAGATCGTCCGTAAGAGGGACAATAAGGCGGTCCATGCCAACGTGGATATGGAAGGGCTGCTGGAACGTGTGACGCGCCAGAATTTCGTACCCGTCGTGGATGACGAGAGGATCTTCATCGGCATCGTGACCAGAAAAGATGTGATCCTTTATCTGATGAAGGAGCTTCAGAGAAAGCAGGAAACAGAAAAATAGAAAAGCCCGGCTGCCTGACGCAGCCGGGCTTTTTTCGTCGGGCGGCCGGAACCGGCCGCCTGCTGCCCGGAAGGGCGTTATTTCATCTGCTCTTCCTGCTTCTTGATCATTCTGCGTACCATCTCACCGCCGATGGACCCGGCTTCCTTGGAAGTCAGATCGCCGTTGTAGCCTTCCTTCAGGTTTACGCCCAGCTCGGAAGCCACCTCGGTCTTGAAACGGTCCATAGCAGCCTTCGCTTCAGGTACCTCGACTCTATTGGATCTGTTGGAACTTGCCATGTCGTATTCACCTCCGTAAATTATGGTTCTTTTTCTCTCCGGCGGTCTTTACGCCGGTTTGTCTGTAAGATAAGCGGGCGGCTCCAATCATATGCCGTCCGCTTATCCTTTGGGGGATGAGGAGAGCGTGCCGGCTTTCTGCTTGTTTCCGTCGCTTATCTTGGTGTTATTGTGTGCTTTCCCGAAAGTTTTATCCGCGTGACAGGCTGGAAATTTCAGGATATTGTCTGTTTTGGCACAACGCGCCGCCGGATCCATGGATCCGGCGGCCCTGCGGGCCGGGCAGTTTCATTTGAGAAGAAGGAAGAAACGTGATACAATTCATTTGAGAAACGAAAAAAATCAGGAAAAAGGAGCGGGCAGAGTGGAACGGCTTGTCAGTATTATCGTACCCGTTTATAACGCGGAACCTTATTTAAGGCGCTGTGTGGACAGCATATTGGTGCAGGATTACCCTAATTTTGAGCTGATCCTGATGGACGACGGAAGCACGGACGGATCCGGGGAGATCTGCGACGCGTACGCCGGCAGGGATGAAAGGGTAAGGGTGGTCCATAAGGAAAATACAGGCGTATCCGATACGCGAAATCAGGCGCTGGAGCTTGCGCAGGGGGATTATATCCAGTTTTTGGACAGCGACGACTGGGCTGTGCCGGAGGCGACACGGCTCCTGGTGCAGGCCATGGAAAAGAATGACTGCGACATGGTGATCTCTGATTTTTACCGTGTGGCAGGGGAGCGGCTTGCCAGGAAAGGAGACATTGAAGAGGCCAGGGTGCTGACCAGGCAGGAATTCGCCGCCTGTATGGTCGAAAATCCGGCTGATTTTTATTACGGCGTGCTCTGGAACAAACTGTATAAAAGGCAGATCATTGAAGACCATCAGATCCGTATGGACGCTACCATCAGCTGGTGCGAGGATTTTCTGTTTAATCTGGAATATATCCGGCACGCCTCCTCGTTTTATGCCCTTCAGGTTCCCATTTATTATTATGTGAAGCGAAAGGGGAGCCTGGTGAGCCAGGGGATGAGCATTACCAACGCCATGCGGATGAAGATCAATATTTTTGATTATTATAATGAATTTTATAAGGATGTATACGATCATGAGGATTACGCGGATATCCGCCTGCAGGTTTACAGCTTCTTCTGGGCCGCGGCGAAGGATGGCGGCGTTCCGCCCGCCCCGCTTCCCGGAAGCAGGAAGCTTGGCGAGGAACGGATGCAGATCAAGAGAAAGCAGGTGGAGGGAGACGGCGTGATCATGGACCAGTACCGGAGCAGGCAGCTTCTGGATTATCAGATGGAGCTTTCCGCGAAAAAGAACCGGCTGACAGCGGATGAAACGAAGGTGCTCTTCACGCTGTATCAATGCGGGGAGGCGGAGGGCATGCGCCGTCTGGCCGAAGTATCGGATCTGCCCCTGCCGAGACTGTTTCTTGCGCTGCAGAAGCTGGAACGGAAAAAGCTGGTGGAGATGTCTGACGAGAAGGGAACGAAAAAAGCGAACCGGAGCCGGACAGAGGAGCGCAGGGAAGACCGGAAGGAGAAAAACAGGATCTTCCTGCGCCCGGAAGCGGGGCCGGTGTGCGAGGAATTCCGCCTGATGCAGGAAGAACTGAAGGAAATCTGCTTCGCCGGCTTTACGGAAGAGGAGAAGCGGGCGGGAGAGGAGCTTCTGCGCCGGCTGAACGAAAATATGATCCGTTTTATGGTGAAGGAAGCGTAAAGACGTTTTCCGCCAGATAAGTGGCCTCGCCCTCTTCATGGGTGACGAGGAGGACGGTCCGGCCGGGAATCCTGTGAAAATGCAGGAGGACGTAATCCATGAGCAGCTTTTTGGTTTCCGTGTCAAGACCCTTGAAGGGTTCGTCCAGAAGGAGCAGGTCCCAGGGAGCCAGAAGGGCGCGCAGGAGAGCCGTCCTGCGGCGCTGCCCGCCGGACATTTCGCGGACCGGCTGACAGGCACAGCCGGAAAGCCCGGCCTGTTCCAGCGCCGCAAGGATTTCCCGGCGGGAAAGGGCGGATCCGGTCACAAGGCGGATGTTGGAGACGGGGCTTAAGTTGGGGCAGAGACGGTCCTCCTGAAAAACGGCGGAAAGGCGCAGGCCTTCCGTGCCTTCGATATGGCCGGAATCCGCCTGCTCCAGGCCCATGAGGATACGGAGCAGCGTCGTTTTTCCGGCTCCGGAGGGCGCCATGACGGCTGTGATCCTGCCGATGGGGATAGAGAAGGAAAGCTCCTTCAGCACCGGTTTCCCATGGTAGCTCTTACTCAGTTTGTCGATTTTTATCAGGTTTTCCATCTTCCCTCCATGCTTTCTGCGCACAGCCTCCTGGCGCGGCTCATCTTTGCTCCAGCCGGGCGACTGCACGGTCGGCCGCGGAAAGGAAGCATTTTTCAAAGCCCACGCTCAGCGCTACGATGACCAGCGTCCAGGCAAAAAGATCGGCAGTCTGCAGATACACCTTGGCTTCGTAGAGCCGCTCCCCGATGGATCCGTCCGGAATGCCGATGACCTCCGCCGCGATCCCCGCCTTCCAGCACAGGCCAAGGGAAAGGGAAAAGGCTGTGCGAAGGAAGGGAAGGAGCTGGGAAAGATAGATGTAACGGATCCGTCTCGCCAGAGGAACCTGAAAGACGCGGGCCATTTCCAGAAGCTGGACATCCATGGAACGGATGCCTTCCAGCATGTTGGTGTAGACGATGGGAAGGACCATCAGGAAGGAAATGACCACGGACAGGTTCCGGGAGGGGATCCAGATCAGCACCAGGATAATAAAGGAAGCGACGGGGACCGCTTTCAGGGCGGTCATGGCGGGGGCGAGCAGTTCCTCCGCGGGCCGGAGCGCGCCCGCCAGACAGGCGAGGAGTACGCCTGCCGCGGAAGCGGCAAGGAAGCCGCCGATGATCCGGCAGAAGGAAAAGGCGGCAGCGCCCCAGAAGGCCGCGGCCTGAGCCGCCTCCCCTTTTCCCGTGATCAGTTCCAGAAGCCGGACGAGCACGGAAACGGGGGAAACCAGAAGGATGTCCTGCCCGATATGGAGGCTGAGAAGCTCCCAGAGAAGCAGCCAGACGGCCACCGCCCAGAGACGGAGCCGCCTGTTTTTTTCCCCTTTTTTTTGGCTGTCAGTTCTCATGTCTGCATCTTCCTTTCCCGGGACGTCAGGATGAGCGGATATCGCTTACCGGCTGTAATAGAAATCCTCCGCCGGAAGGGCACCTCCCACGGAAACCGGGTTCTGGCCAAAAAGCACGTTCAGATAACCGGAAAGCTTTTCCTGCATTTCGTTTCCTTCAATAAATGTGATGTTGCAGTAGGGCAGCGCCTTTTCGGCCACCGCGGCGGGAACGATGTCATACTTTTCAATGAGGGAGGCCGCCTCGGGGAGATTGGCGTTGACATACTCCACGGATTCCTGATAGGAATCCAGGAAGGCGTTTACCGCCTCCGGATGCTCCTGGACAAATGCGGTGCGCGCCACCACAACGCCGGTGAGCAGGGCGCTTGGGCTTTCCGCGTCCGCCTGGAGCGCGTCCCATTCCTCCGTCAGGTCCAGGGCGACGCGCAGATTCCCATTCTGCGTCTGCGCCGTGGTGACAAAGGGCTGGGGCAGCATGGCGATGCCGTCCTCATCCGCGGCAAGCGCCGCAACGCATTCCGAATGCTCGGATTTCCATTCAATGGTCACGTCCGCTTCCGGATCGATGCCGTTTCCGGAAAGGATGTAGTTCAGGGCGTATTCCGGCGTGGAACCCTTGCCGCTGGCGTAAATGGTCTTTCCGGCAAGGTCGGAGACAGACTGGATGCTTTCGCCGTTTTCCACGATATAGAGGACGCCGAGGGTGTTGATGGCAAGGACCTGAACCTGCCCTTCGGTGTTGTTATAGAGGACGGACGCCAGGTTGGCGGGGACAGCGGCGATATCCGCTTCGCCCTGCACCAGCTTCGGCGTGACCTCGTCCGCGGAAGCCGCGATGGTGAAGGTATAGGCGTTTCCGTTTACGGCCCCGGCTTCGGAGCTGTCCATCAGCTGCACCATGCCCATGGCCGTGGGCCCCTTGAGCGCCATGACGCGGACGGGGGTTTCTTCGGCGGGGGCTTCTGCGGCTTCCGTTTCCGCGGAGGCGGTCCCGGCTTCGGCGCTTTCCGCCGTAGCACCGCCGCCGGACGCGCCGCAGCCGGACAGCAGGGACGCCGCCAGCGCGAAGGCGGCGATCAGAGAACATAATTTTTTCATAATAATCTCCATTCCGGAGCGTAGACGAATGGGATCGGATGCCTGAGGGCTGTCTGTGACGCTCCGGCGCAAACAGCCGTGTGAAAAATAAAAAACGCTCTCCGGAGACATCCGAAGGGCGTCAGAATCCATCATCTGGTC
>DWUW01000070.1 GCA_019120525.1 Candidatus Eisenbergiella stercorigallinarum
GGGCGTGGTTTCCGGCAGAGGCCGTGATCAGGCCCCTGCTTCTTTCCTCATCGGAAAGGGTGCTGATCTTATAATAGGCGCCCCGCAGCTTGTACGCGCCGGTCAGCTGCATGTTCTCCGGCTTGAAATAAACCCGGTTTCCCGACTGTGCGCTGAAGTATTCGCTGTAGATCAGCTTGGTTTCCTGCGTGACCCTCTTTACCACCTCGGAGGCCTCTTCAAATCTTTCCAGTGTAAGCATTTTGTTGTCTTCCATCTTCCGTCATCCTTCCTCATCTTTTTTCACATCGAACAACGCGTTCACAAACTGATCCGGATCAAACTTCTGCAGATCCTCCATATCCTCTCCCACACCGATATATTTCACCGGGACGTTCAGCTCCGACTGGATGGCGACCGCGATGCCTCCTTTGGCCGTACCGTCCATCTTCGTCAGGATAATGCCCGTCAGATCCGCCACCTGCCCGAACTCCCTGGCCTGCTGCAGCGCGTTCTGTCCTGTGGTCCCATCCAGGACCACCAGGTTCTCCCGGTGGGCATCCGGAAACTCCCGGTCGATGATCCGGTTCATCTTTTTCAGCTCTTCCATCAGATTTTTCTTATTGTGGAGCCTTCCCGCCGTATCGCAGATGAGCACGTCCACATGCCTGGCCTTCGCCGCGCTCACCGCGTCAAACAGGACGCTGGCGGGATCCGACCCTTCCGCCCCGCCGATCATATCCACACCTGCCCGGCTTGCCCAGCCGGCCAGCTGCTCTCCGGCCGCCGCCCGGAAGGTATCCGCCGCGGCGATGAGCACCTTCCTGCCCTCCGCCTTCAGCATGCCCGCCAGTTTTCCCACTGAAGTGGTTTTCCCAACGCCGTTTACACCGATCACCAGGATGACCGACTTCTTCTTTTCAAACTCGTAAGCGGTCTCTCCCACCTGCATCTGCTCCCGGATGCTGTCGATCAGAAGCTGCCTGCAGTCAGCGGGTTCCTTGACATGCCGCTCCTTCACCTGCTTTTTCAGGCGCTCCAGGATGTCGGAAGTGGCGTTCACGCCGATGTCCCCCATGATCAGGGTCTCTTCCAGCTCCTCATAAAAATCGTCATCTATGGCGGAAAAGCCGCTGAATACGGAATCGATCCCGTTTACGATGTTGTTTCTCGTCTTGTTCAGGCCTTCCTTCAGTCTGGCGAAAAATCCCTTTTTCCCTTCACCCATTGTTCTCCTCCATTCCTCAATTCGTCAGTTCCTTATCGATCAGGCTCACGCTCACCAGCGTGGACACCCCTTTTTCCTGCATGGTGATGCCGTACAGCCGGTCCGCCCGCTCCATCGTCCCTCTCCGGTGGGTGATAACGATGAACTGGGTATGCGCGGTCAGCTTGTGCAGATAACCGGCAAACCGGCCCACGTTGCTGTCGTCCAGCGCCGCCTCGATCTCATCCAGCAGGCAGAAGGGGGACGGCTTCAGATTCTGGATGGCGAACAGCAGCGCGATGGCCGTCAGCGCCTTTTCCCCGCCGGAAAGCTGCATCATGTTCTGCAGCTTCTTTCCCGGCGGCTGGGCGATGATGCGGATGCCCGCCTCCAGGATATCTTCGTCCTCCATCAGCTCCAGGGTACCCTTTCCGCCTCCGAACAGTTCCTTAAATACCTTGTCAAATTCCCGGGCGATCAGGGAAAACCGTTCCCGGAACTGCCTGCGCATGGCTTCATCCAGCTGCAGGATGATCCCCCGCAGCGTCTCCTCCGCCTGCACCAGGTCATCGTGCTGGCCCTTGAGGAAAGTATAGCGTTCCATCAGGTTCTTATAGTCCTCAACGGCGTTCACATTCACATCGCCCAGCCTGCGGATCTCATCCTTCAGGGCGGCGATCTCCTTTTTCATGGCCGCCAGATCCTGCAGGGCCTCATCCCGAAGGGCGGCGGCGCTTCCCGGCGTCAGCTCATATTCTTCCCACATGTAATTGATCTGGTTCTCAATGGCTTCCTCTGTTTTTTCCCGCTGGGCGTTCAGACGGTATACTTCCTTGTCCAGGCCGGAAAGCGTGGCGGACAGGCTCTCCCGGTCCTCAAAGAAACGCTTCTGTCTGGCGGCGAGCTCTTCCTTTCTCTCCAGGTCAGCCTGAAGCTTCAGCTGCCCCTCGCTTCCGGCGATCCCGGAAGCGGACAGGCTTTCTGTCAGGGAACGGATCTGCTCTTCCTTTCCCTGCATCTGTCTTGCGTTCCCCTCTATCCCGTCGAGGATTTCCTTTTTTTCTTCCTCAAGACGGGCAAGCTCCCCGCAGATACGGTCCAGGTTCTCCTGCGCGAACCCCTGGGTCTGGCGGATCTTTTCTGTCTCTGTTTCCAGGGAGGATACCCTGGCTGTCCGGCTGCTTAACTCCTCCCGGACCTTCTCCAGCTCCTCCTGGGCGGAGGCGATCTGCGCTTCCAGATCCTTCTCCCGCTGCCCGGAGGCGGCAAGCTCCCGTTCCGTCTGTCCCTTGCTTTCGTGAAGTTCGGAAAGCCGGTCCGTGATCTCCTCCTGTTCTTTTTTCAGGCTGTCATAACCCGCCAGGGTCTGTTCCTTTTTCTCCCTTGCGGCAGCTACGTTCATACGGGCCGTATTCTGCCGGATAAATTCCTGCTGCAGTTCTTCTTTTGTCAGGTCCAGCTTTGTCCGCAGCTGAGCCCGGTTTTTCCGGATCGCTTCCGTTTCCTCCAGAAGGGCGTCCACCTGCTTCAATGTCTGCCTGACCTGCTCCTTAAGCTGCTCGATCTCCCTGCGGCGTCCCAGGAGGTTGCTGCTGTTTTTGAACGCGCCTCCGCTGATGGCTCCGCCCGGTGTGAACAGCTCGCCTTCCAGGGTGACCATGCGCAGGCTGTAGCCTGTTTTTCTGGCAAGGCGGACCGCATTGTCCACATGGTCTATTACCAGGATCCTGCCCAGAAGGGATGCGGCCACATCCCGGTACTTTTCCTGTGTCGTCACCAGGCTGTCCGCCAGGCCGATGACGCCGGGCTCCGAAAGGAGCTGTCTCTGCCGGAATTCCTGGCGGTTCTTCACGCTGGTCAGGGGCAGGAAGGTGGCCCTTCCCCCCTTTACCGCCTTCAGGAAGGCGATCATTTCCTTCGCGGTATCCTCGCTGTCCGTCACAATGTTCTGGATGCTGCCGCCCAGCGCCGTTTCGATCGCAATCTCATATTTTTTATCCACCTTCAGAAGATCCGCAACCACGCCCAGGATACCGGGATGCTTCTCCCGCTGCTCCATGACACGCTTCACGCTTCCGCCGTATCCTTCGTAGCGTTCCGTCAGATTGACCAGGGCGTCCAGCCTGGACTTTTCCTGATGATAGGCCACCTGCATATCGCGCACCTTCTGGTCCTTCCCTGCGAGCTCATCGCGCACAGCATTCAGCCGCTCTTCCTGGGCGCTGATGGACGCGTTCAGGGCGCCGATCCTCTCATTGATCCGGTTGAATTCCTCTTCCAACTCGTGGATGCCGGTATCCTGCTTTTCCTCCTCCGACCTGGCGCGCAGCAGCCTGGAATTCAGCTCCGCCCGACGGATCTGGATCTGCTCCAGCATGGTATCAAAACGCTCCATGCGGGTCTTAATAACGGCGCGCTCATTCAGCTCTTCGATGATCCGGCTGCGCCCTCCGTCGATCAGGGCGGTTGTTTCCTCCGCCTTCGCCTGAATGGCGGCAAGAAGCTCCGCAGCCTGCGCCCGCTTTTCCTCCATCCGGGCAAGGCTTTGGTCCGTCTCGGCCTTGCCTGCGGTCAGCTTTTCCTTTTCCCTTGTCCGCTCTTCGATCTGCTTTTCCAGCGTCTCTTTCCGGTTCTGCAGATGGAGGCCGTTGGAACGGGCGGAATTGATCTGCTCCTTCAGGACGTTGATCTCGCCCTCCAGGCGGCTTCTGAGCATGGCGGCGTCCGAAAGCTCTGTCCGGGTCTGCTCGATGCTTTTGTCCAGCGCGTCGATCTCCCCCTGGACGCTCTCATATTCTTCCCGGATCCTGTCATACTGCCGCGTGGTCTCCGCAAGTTCTTCGGAAGCGTTTTCATACCTGCCGTTCAGCTCGGAAAGCTGCCCGGAAAGCCTGCGGTTTTCCAGCAGGAAGGCATTCACGTCAAGCCGCTTCTGCTCCTCTTTTTTCTTCAGATATACCCTGGCCTTCTCCGCCTGCTTCTCCAGCGGGCCGGTCTGCTTTTCCAGTTCGGAAAGAATATCCCGGACGCGTAACAGGTTCTGCTTTTCATCCTCCAGCTTTTTCTGTGCCGCTGCCTTCCTCCGCTTAAATTTTACAATCCCCGCGGCCTCGTCAAACAGCTCCCTCCGCTCCTCCGGCTTTCCGGAAAGGATCCGGTCGATCTGGCCCTGCCCGATGATGGAATAGCCTTCCTTGCCGATTCCCGTATCGTAGAACAGCTCATTCACATCCTTCAGCCTGCATGGCGTTCCGTTCATCAGGTATTCGCTTTCACCGGAACGGTAAAGCCTTCTGGCTACCGTAACCTCGTCATAATCCACAGCCAGCTGGTGGTCGGCGTTATCCAGCGTGATCGCCACATAAGCGTAGCTCATGGGTTTTCTGATCTCTGTACCGGAGAAGATCACATCCTGCATGGAAGCGCCGCGCAGCTGCTTCACCCGCTGCTCGCCCAGCACCCAGCGCACCGCGTCCGCCACGTTGCTCTTTCCGCTCCCGTTGGGGCCCACGATCCCCGTGATCCCGTTATGAAATTCAAATTTGATCTTATTGGCAAAGGATTTGAATCCGTGAACCTCAATGCTCTTTAAATACATGTCCCTGTCCCGTCGTTTCCGTTTCGCTTACGCAGCATGAGGATGACCTGATAGGCCGCCTGCTGCTCCGCCGCCTTTTTGCTGCGGCCCCTGCCGCGTCCTTCCGTCTTTCCGTTCAGCCTGGCCTCCACCAGGAACTGCTTGTCGTGCTCCGGCCCTTCCTCGCCCGTCAGCTCGTAGGAAAGCTGCGTGCCCGGCATGGCCTGTACCATTTCCTGCAGGATCGACTTGCTGTCGTAGAACAGGATCTTGTTCTCCAGATCCGAAAGCACGAAGCGATGGATGAAACGGTGCGCCGCCGCAAGCCCGCCATCCAGATACAGGGCCCCGATCACGGCCTCCATCACGTCCGAAATGATGGAATCCCGCTTTCTTCCTCCGGTCACTTCCTCTCCCTTTCCCAGCAGGATATAGGTTTCCAGCTCCAGATCCCTGGCGCAGTAGGCCAGCGCCGGCTCGCAGACCATGGAAGAGCGAAGCCTGGTAAGCTTCCCCTCCGGCATATCCGGGTTCCCGTGAAACAAAAAATCACTGGAAACCAGCTCCAGGACAGCGTCCCCGAGAAATTCCAGCCGTTCATAGTTTCCATACCGGTTGATCTTCTGCTCATTGGCGAAGGAGCTGTGGGTCAGCGCCTGCTTTAAGAGCATTTTATCCTGAAAAATATAACCGATCTTTTTTTCCAGTTCTTCCAGATTGTGCATCACGTTTTGGCTTCCTTTCCTGCGGCAAAAGGCCGGTTCTTCTGACGGGCCGATTCTCCCACCGCACGAAAAGCCCGCCGGGGCTGACGCTTCTTTGCCGCCTGCTCCCCCCTGCGGGCTTTTCCTCTTTTCTGTCACTTACCGCTTCCTGCGCTTTCTCTGATGAGCTGCAGGGCTTCTCCCACCGTCGAGACCTTTTCCGCATCCTCCTGGGAGATCTCAATGGAAAACTCCTCTTCAATTCCCATCACGATCTGATACAGATCCAGGGAATCCGCGCACAGATCGTCCACAAAGGAGGTTTCCTCCGTGATTTCCCTGGTGTCCACGCACAGGACCTCCGCGATGATCCTTCTCAGCTTGTCAAGCTCCATATCCTTCGTCCTTCCTTAACCGGCGGACCCCGAAATCGCTCTCTGGATCTTGCCGTTGATATCCTGCTCACGGAACGTCAGGCACTGCAGGATCGTGTTCCTGATCTCCACCGCCTTCGAGCTTCCGTGCGTCTTGACCACAAGCCCTTTCAGGCCCAGGAGCGGCGCGCCGCCGTACTGCTCCAGATCGAAGGCCTTCAGCGTTTCCTTCAGGGCGGGCTTAACGAGAAGCGCCCCGACCTTGCTCCTCGTGCTCGTCATCATCCCGGCCTTCACCATTTTGATCAGCGTTCCGCCCACGCCCTCATACAGCTTCAGGATCACATTTCCCACAAAGGCCTCGCAGACGATCACGTCCGCCGCACCGGAGGGAATGTCCCTGGCCTCCACGCTTCCGATGAAATTGATATCCGGACAGTCCTTTAAGAGCGGGAAGGTAGCTTTTACAAGGGCGTTTCCCTTCTCCTCTTCCGCGCCGTTGTTGACGATGCCAACCCTTGGATTCTTAATGCCGACCACGTTCTCCATATAGATGGAGCCCATCCGCGCGAACTGCACCAGGTTGGAAGGCTTCGCGTCCACGTTCGCCCCGCAGTCGATCAGGAGGGCGGCTCCCTTCTCCGTGGGGATCAGCGGCGCCAGCGGCGGCCGCTCCACACCCTTTGCCCTTCCCACGATCACCTGTCCGCCCACCAGCACCGCCCCGGTGCTTCCGGCGGAAACAAAGGCGTCGCAGGCTCCTTCCCGCACCATGTAAAGCCCCTTCACGATGGAGGAATCCTTCTTTCCCTTGATGGCCGCGACCGGAGGCTCCGCCATGGCGATCACCTCCGTGGCGTTCACCACCTCCACCTGGTCCTTCGGATACTCATATTTTGCCAGCTCCGCTTCCACCTGATCCTGCTTTCCTACCAGGAAAACCTTGATCTTCTTTTCCGCCTGCACCGCTTCCACGGCGCCCTTTACGATCTCTCCCGGCGCGTTGTCTCCGCCCATGGCGTCAACCGCCACCTTCACATATTCTGCCATACTTTCTGCTTTCCTCGATTTCTGCGGCAGTCTGCCGCTTTTTTCCCGGTTCCGGCGGAGGGGCCGCGCCGCCATAGCCGGAACACCGGCTTCTCCGCTCGATCGGATAGGGGAAGTTCCTTCCCCTGTCCGATTTCACGATACACACAGCTTGCGGCATAAATGCCGCTCGCTGTACTTGCCCGGCAAATGGCCGCTCATGCGAGCATGGCGGCCGCATGCCGGGCTTATCGTACAAAAACGCCTGCGCGGACCGCGCAGGCGGTATAGTTCTACTATACTAAACATAAGAGCAAAAGTCAAATATCGGAAAAGCGCTTTACAGTCTTTCACGCAGCACCTCCACCTTACACTGGTGCCGCTTTTTCTTATCACCCTTCTGGTATGCGATGCCGACAGCCAGGATCCGCCCCGTATACTCCGGCCTTCGTTGCCGCCAGCATACGTCCGGACTCTCTGGTCAGCCAGTATACATTTCCAAGAGACGGTTCTTTCTGAACCATTTCAGCAAATTTATCCATCAGCTCCTTGTTTGGAATGGAAACGCAGCCGTTTTCATAATTCAGGAATCCATAAACCACCATTGCGGAAAATATCTCATCCCGCGTTTTCAGTTCCATTGACGTGGCGGCATATTCCTGAACCTTAGCCGGTACGGGAATGCCGGAAAGCAGAAGGCCGACGTCATCCTTTACCTGATCCACATTCGCCCCGATATAGTAAAACAGCTCATCATAAGGACCGGAACTCGTCCAGTAATTACCCAGATTATTGTTTTCCAGCGCAAGGACTACGGAACGCGGATTATAGACCCGCTCCCCTGCCTTCGTGTGATATCCGTCGTACCAGATTTCCAGCCCTTCCCGCGTGACTTTTCGGTCCTTCAGCGTCCGCTGCAGATACCGGTCAAAAAGTTCATCAACCTCTCTGTCCGTAAATCCAAAATAAGCGCTGTATTTTTCCTCCGTCACCATGGTATACTCGCAGAACATGTTCAGTTCCGAACCGCTTGAGTATTTTGCAATCGGCAGGATTCCCGTCATATAGGCCATTTCCACATAGGCGTTGTCCTTCAGCAGATTGCTGAGAAAAGCCGTAAAGCTTTCCTTATCCTCCTCCGTCACAAAATCCTGATGATAGATATAATCCCATTCATCGAATACAAAAATGAATTTTTCCCCGTTGCAGTATTCGTAAATTTGCGCCAGCGCGTCCCATACTGCATCGCCGCTCTTAATTTCGAGATCCGGATAGGCCTTTCCAAGATCCGCAAGCAGCCCTTCCTCATATCTCTCAATATACTGTTTATAGGAAGTGCAGTTTCTCGGCAGCTTATTAAATGAAATATGAATCACATTATGCCGGTTCAGATGTTTCTCAAACCAGTCATACGACGCTGCTTTCAGATTGCCGAAAAGCCTGCTGCTGTCCACGCCCTTTCCAAAATAGGAAACGATCATATTCGCCATAACCGTTTTCCCAAAACGGCGGGGTCTTGTGATGGCAACATACTTCTGCCCCTTTCCCTGCTTCGGGCCGGCTTCTTCCATATCCTTTTCATCCAGCTCCACAAGGGGCACAAGTTCCGCCAGGATCTCTGTCTTATCCACAAAATATGCGGATGCACAGTCCCTGCGGAACAGACCGTATGCGCTTCTGCCGTTCAGGTAAACGCCCATTTTGTATTCACGCTCCTTTTTACCGGTAAGGAAGGTTCCTGCCGCCGCCTCCCTCTTGTAGTTAAACTTATCATAAAGAAAGA
Source organism: Candidatus Eisenbergiella stercorigallinarum (assembly GCA_019120525.1). GTDB lineage: Bacteria > Bacillota > Clostridia > Lachnospirales > Lachnospiraceae > Eisenbergiella > Eisenbergiella stercorigallinarum. The sequence continues at coordinate 8,654 of DWUW01000070.1, forward strand.
GCGATGGCAAGCGTCGTGCGGAAAAACAGCGCCATCCGCTCCGGCTCTGTTACGGATTTCCGGACATTTCCTCCTCTGCTTCCTCCATATGCCCCTCCTCAACCGGCGTCCCGCCGCGCTTGTTTTTCATGGTATACAGGATGGCTCCCGCCGCCACGGTGATCGGCACGGAAAGCACCACGCCGAAGCTGCCGGACAGGCCCTGCATGATGGCGATGCCGATGTTGTTAGAGTTGATGATCTGAAGATATGGCAGGTCGTAGGCATAGTCCAGAAGGAGCATACTCAGGCTGCCGCCGGCGAAGGCGAGGATCAGCGTATTGCTGTCCGTCCCCATCATGTCCCGGCCCACCCGGATGCCCGCCTTCCAGAGCTCCTTCCGGTTCAGGGAAGCGTTCTGGGAAAGGATCTCGCTCATGGCGCTTCCGATGGACATGGCCACGTCCATCACCGCGCCGAGGCTGGAGATCAGAAGGCCGGCGAAAAGCAGGCTTCCCACCTGGATGCCCTGCACGGTCCAGAGCGTCATCAGCGTCTCGATATCCGAGACGTTATAGCCCGTGATCCCGGACGCCAGGCTGAACAGCGTGGCGGAAATCCCGGCCGTCAGCACGCCGC
>DWUW01000071.1 GCA_019120525.1 Candidatus Eisenbergiella stercorigallinarum
CTCGTCCTCCTTCGTCTCCACGCCCTCCGCCACCGTCGCGATCCCAAGCTTCTTCGTCAGCGCGATCACCATTTCCATAACGGCCTTCTGCTGCAGATTGTTTTCTTCCGATATTTCCATCAGAAACGCCCGGTCCAGCTTCAGCTCATCGATCCTCAGGCTTCCCATCACGTTCAGGGAAGAATAGCCCGCGCCGAAATCATCCATCGACACCCGGAAGCCCTCCTCCTGCAGCTGCGAGATCCTCTCATTCATCTCCTCCATATTTCCGGCCGCCAGCCCCTCCAGGATCTCCAGCGTGATCAGCTCCGCCGGGATCCCGCTTTCTTCGACCAGCTCCTGCAGACGCTGCGGGTAGTCCGCCTCAAAGAACAGAAGCCTCGACTGATTGACCGAAACGGGAACCGGCTCGATTCCCCTCTCCATCCAGCTTCGGATATGGCGGCAGACACGTTCCGCCATATACATATCCAGCCTGGCGCAGAAGCCGTTCTTTTCAAACAGAGGGATGAAATCATTGGGAAAGATCGTCCGCCCTTCCTCCGTCACCCACCGCACCAGAGCTTCCGCGCCGGCCAGGCTTCCGTCGTTCAGATTGATCTTTGGCTGCAGATACAGCCGGAACTCCCCTTTTTCCAGAGCCTGATGCATATGGCTCTCCACATAATTCTCCAGCTTCTCCTTTTCATGGAGCTGCGTATCGTAAAACCAGACGTTATCCTGCCTGATCTCTCCCGCCTTATCCAGCGCGAACATCACCTGGGTCATCAGCCGGGAGGCCAGATCCTTCTTCTCCTGCCCCCGCGTCCCGGCGACGCCGCAGTAGAACAGCACGTGATAGCTGCTGCGCACCAGAAAGGGCAGCTCCTTGACCTTCCGCATGACCCCGTGAAGCCGTATTTCCGTCTCCTGCCTGTCCGTCCCTTCCAGGAACAGGTAAAAATCGTCTGCCGTCGCCCTTCCGAAAAATTCCTCCGCTCTCAGCTCTCTTTTCAGGATCTCGCCGATGTCCTTTAACAGCCGGTCCGCCTGCTCCCTTCCGAAGATTTCGTTAATGAATTTGAACTGGTGCAGGTTCAGGGCGGCCACGCTGCCTTCCCGCCCCTGCCCGCAGGCCTCCTCCAGCTTTTTTACAAAGCCCTGCAGATTGCAGCCCTCCGTAAGCGGATCCATATAGGCCGCCCGCAGGAGCATTTTATTATTGCTCTGCAGGATCCGGTAGCCGGATACGATCAGGAAGATACAGAACGCCAGGATCAGAAGGAAGACCGTCTGCGTCCCCGCAATGATCCAGTAGACGGAACCCATCACGTCCTTCATGGAATTCACACAGAAAAGATACCACCCGTTCAGCCCCACCGGCTGAAGGAACACCTTGTAGCCCGTCCCTTCAATCCGGAGCGTAAACATGCCACTTTCCCCTTCCGTCAGGACCGTCCGCATCCGTTCCTTCGTCTCCTCCGAAAGATGCGGGTTGTCAAAGATGAACTGCGTTTCCTCCGGAAGCGCCCCTTCCTCCGAACGGATCCGGAACACGCCGTCGTCCCCGATCAGATGGACATAGCTGTAATCGCTCAGAGAAAACTGTTCGGAAAAAAGCGCTCTCATACGCGTGGCCAGATCCCCGGCCGCAAGCACGCCGCGCACCCTGCCGTCCTGCGTCACAGGGACGCAGACCACAAAGATATCCGCCCCCATGCTCTCGCTGTCATAGATATCCGACACCGCTGGCTCACCCTCTCCCGCCCTGCCGAGCGCCTCCCGCATGGGCTCCGGAAGGGTTTCGTACTCCCTTCCCACCTCGATTCCGTCCGGCGTGACCAGGATCCCCGCGTCCGCGTCGAAATACGCCATTCCCGAGAAATCATTCTCCAGGTTCGCCTCATACAGCTTCCGGGCCAGCTCCTCCTTATCCGATACCTCCTCTTCTTCCAGGAAGCACGCGAGCGTCTGCAGGATCTGAAGATCGCTCTTGACCAGCCGGAGGATATTCCCCCGGTATTCCGAAACGGCCATCCGGATCTGGGCTTCCGCCGAGCTGCTCATAATATCCTGCAAAAGGACATAGATCAGGCTCCCTCCCGCCAGAAGGACCGCGCTCACCACGGCCGTCACGGCCGCGATCCTTTTCGTCCGCCTCTGTATGGCGTCCTCTTCCGTCCTCTCTCTGCTCATACCTCTTCTCCCGCCTGATAAAAACGCACGCAGTCCCTCCCGTCCTGCTTTGCCATATACAGGGCCCTGTCCGCGCAGTTATACAGCTTCATCCAGCTGCCCTCCCTGGGACGGAGCGCCGCGACCCCGATACTGCAGCGCGCCAGCACATCGGTTCCCTGCCAGCGGATCTGCCGGACCTGTTCCACCAGCCTCTGCGCATATTCCAGGAAGGCCTCCCCTTTTCGTTCCGTGGCGAGTAGGACGCCGAACTCATCCCCTCCAAGCCGCCCCACTCTCGCGCCATTCGGCGCAAGGCTCTTCATCAGCCCCGCTACCTGTTCCAGCACATGATCCCCGCAGGGATGCCCGTAGCTGTCATTGATCCGCTTGAAATGATCCATATCCAGGATCAGCATATACAGCCTCTCACCGGCCTGCAGCTCTCCCAGCTTCCGGATCCCGTAGCTTTCCATCGCCGTCTTGTTCAGAAGCCGGGTGAAATGATCCTTCTGCAGCTCCTTTTCCAGCTCCAGGATCCTCTGCTTCTGATCCATGATATCAAGCAGCATCCCGATCCCCAGCACAGGAGAGCCGTCCTCCCCTGCCTGCAGGATCAGATGAAGCTCATACCAGCGCTCCGACCCGTCCGCGACCGGAAGAAGCAGATCCCTTTTCTGATAAGGCGTTCCGCCCCGCAGGTTTTCCATGCACAAAAGCAGCTCCGTCCGGGCCTGCTTGCGGATCCTCCGGCTGTTCCGGATGAAATCCCCCACCTCCGGGATCCGGCT
>DWUW01000072.1 GCA_019120525.1 Candidatus Eisenbergiella stercorigallinarum
GAAGGAGGACGCCGCCGTTGAGGCCGCGATCGCAGGCGCGCAGATGGATATTCCGGACGCCATGGTGGAGACCCAGCAGAGACAGATGGTGGACGATTTCGCCCAGAGACTGCGGATGCAGGGCATGAATCTGGATCTGTACTGCCAGTATACCGGACAGACCATGGATTCCATGCTGGAGTCCGTAAAGCCCCAAGCGCTCAAGAGGATCCAGTCCAGGCTGGTGCTGGAAGCCGTAGCGGCGGCGGAAGGCATCGAGGCTTCCGAGGAGGACTTCGAGAAGGAGATCGCCAGAATGGCGGAAGCCTACAAGATGGAGGCGGACAAGGTGAAGGAGATCATGGGCGAGAACGGAAAGAAGCAGATCATGGAGGATCTCGCGGTTTCCAGGGCGGCCGATTTCCTGAGGGACAACGCTGTGGAAGTGGAAAAGGCAGAATAACAGGTTCAGGCTGCGACGGCTGCCATGCGGCCTGAAAGGCATGAAACGGAGGCATATATATTTATGAGCTTGGTACCTTATGTCATTGAACAGAACAGCAGGGGAGAACGTTCCTACGATATTTTTTCCAGGCTGTTAAAGGACAGGATCATTTTCCTGGGAGAAGAAGTGAACGATACGACCGCCAGCCTGGTGGTGGCGCAGCTGCTTTTCCTGGAGGCGGAGGATCCGGAGAAGGATATTCATTTTTATATCAACAGCCCGGGCGGTTCCGTGACTGCGGGCATGGCGATCTATGATACCATGCAGTACGTGAAGTGCGACGTGTCCACGATCTGCATCGGCATGGCGGCCAGCATGGGGGCCTTCCTCCTTGCCGGCGGCGCGAAGGGAAAGCGGCTCGCGCTTCCCAACGCGGAGATCATGATCCATCAGCCCTCCGGCGGCACCCAGGGGCAGGCGACGGAGATCGAGATCACGGCGAAGCACATCCTGAAGACCAAAGAGAAGCTGGCAAGGATCCTTGCGCAGAACTGCGGCCAGGATTTTGAAGTGGTCCTGGCGGATACGGAAAGGGACAACTGGAAAAGCGCGGAGGAGGCGAAGGCGTACGGCCTGATCGATTCCATCGTTTCTTCCAGGAAGGATTCTGAAAAGAAGAGCTAAAGACTGAATTCTGACAAAGGATGCCCGGATACGGGCCATCCTTTGTCGTTATGTATGAAACATGAAACCTGTGGTTTCAGAGATTTTTTGAGGAAAAGCAGAATGGCAGGTAGAATTTCAGACGACCAGATCCGGTGTTCCTTCTGCAATAAGACACAGGATCAGGTCAGAAAGCTGATCGCAGGGCCGAACGGCGTGTACATCTGCGATGAATGTGTGGAAATCTGTGCGGATATCATAGATGAGGAATACGAAGAGGAAGAACCGGCAGAGGAGACGATGAACATCAATCTCCTCAAACCCGTTCAGATCAGGCAATTCCTGGACGATTATGTGATCGGGCAGGAGGACGCGAAGAAGGTTCTGTCGGTTGCCGTTTATAACCATTATAAAAGGGTGACTGCGCCGAAGGAAGAGGACGACGGCGTAGAGCTGCAGAAGAGCAATATTATCATGATCGGGCCCACCGGATCCGGTAAGACCTATCTGGCGCAGACGCTGGCGAAGATCATCAATGTGCCGTTCGCTATCGCGGACGCGACCACGCTGACGGAAGCGGGATATGTGGGCGAGGATGTGGAGAACATCCTCCTGAAGCTGATCCAGGCGGCGGATTATGATGTGGAGCGCGCGCAGTACGGGATCGTCTATATTGACGAGATCGACAAGATTACGAAGAAAAGCGAAAATGTCTCCATCACCAGGGATGTGTCCGGCGAGGGAGTCCAGCAGGCGCTTTTAAAGATCATCGAGGGGACGGTCGCCAGCGTACCCCCGCAGGGAGGAAGGAAGCATCCCCATCAGGAGCTGATCCAGATCGATACCTCCAACATCCTGTTTATCTGCGGCGGAGCCTTTGACGGGCTGGAGCAGATCGTGGAGAGCCGCCTTGACAGAAAGACCATCGGCTTCAACGCGGAGATCGTGGAGAAGAGCACCAGGGAGATGGGCGAGCTCCTGGCCCAGGTCACGCCAACGGATCTGGTGAAGTACGGCCTGATCCCGGAATTTGTAGGCCGTGTCCCTGTTATGGTATCGCTTCAGGGGCTGGACAAGGAGGCGATGGTGCGCATCCTTACCGAGCCTAAGAACGCGCAGATCAAGCAGTACCAGAAGCTGTTTTCCTTTGACGACGTGAAGCTGGTCTTTGAGCCGGACGCGGTGGACGAGATCGCGGAAAAGGCGATGGAGAGAAAGACCGGCGCCAGAGGGCTCCGTTCTATCCTGGAAGACGTGCTGATGGATGTGATGTACCGGATTCCTTCCGATGATACAATTGAACAGTGCATCATCACGAAGGAAGCGGTGGATAAGAAGAGCGCCCCTCTGGTCGTTCACAGGGATGCCGGAGGACGCAGGGAAGATATGAAGGTAGCAAAGTGACAGAGAAACGCCGCCCTTTTCCGGGCGGCGTTTTGCTCAGAATGCAGGAACAGGATAAGTACAGAATATGGATTTGATGACAAAAGACAGAGAGGGCGTAAGTCCTGAAGCTACACAGGAGGGACAGATGAGGCTGCCGGCGGTGGCGCTTCGCGGGATGACGGTGCTTCCGGGCATGGTGATCCATTTTGACCTGAACCGGGGAAAATCGATCCTTGCCGTTGAAAAGGCGATGATGAGCGATCAGAGGGTCTTTCTGGTGACGCAGAAGGACGCGGAGGAAAATAATCCGGATTTTGACGGCGTTTATCATATGGGCTGCCTGGCGCGGATCAGGCAGGTGACGAAGCTGCCGGAAAATGTGATGCGGGTCCTTGTAGAAGGGACGGAGCGGGGAAGGCTGATCGGTTTCGCGGAGGAAGGCGCTTTCTGGCTGGGAGAGGTGGAACCGGTAGAAGAGCCTTCCGGCCTGGCGGATTCAAGAGGGGAGGCCTCCGGCGCGGGAACCCGGATCGAGGAGGAAGCGATGCGGCGCAGCCTGAAGGAACTGTTCCTGGAATTCGCCTCCTATTTCCCGAGAGTCGGCCAGTCAGTGAAGAGACGCATCGAGGGCGGGATCGGCCTGGGCAGGCTGATGGATGAGATCATCGAAAGCATGCCGGTGGACCATGAGAAAAAGCAGGCTGTCCTGGAGGCAGTGGAGCTGGATACCCGCTATCAGGTGCTTGCCGGCATCCTGTATGAGGAGATCGGGGTAGCAAAGATCAGGACGGAGCTGGCGGAGCAGGTCAAGGCGCGGATGGATAAAAACCAGCGCGATTACATGCTGCGGGAGCAGATGAACTACATCCGGCAGGAGCTGGGCGAAGATACCATAGGCTCCGACGCGGAGCAGTTCCTTTCCGAGCTGGAAAAGCTGAAGGCCTCAAAAGAGGTGAAGGATAAGATCCGCAGGGAGATCAGCCGGTTTAAAGGCCTGGGGCAGGCAAGCGCGGAGGCTTCCGTGGAACGGGGCTATCTGCAGACCCTTCTTGAGCTTCCCTGGGATAAGGCGTCGAAGGACAATACGGACCTGAAGCGGGCGGAGAATATCCTGGAGCGGGACCATTACGGGCTGGAGCAGGTGAAGGAGAGGATCCTGGAATTCCTGGCGGTCAGGAGCCTGACGAAACAGGGAGAAAGCCCGATCATCTGCCTGGTACGCCCGCCCGGGACCGGAAAGACCTCCATCGCCCGCAGCGTGGCGGAGTCGCTGAACAAGAAATATGTGCGCATCTGCCTGGGAGGCGTGCGGGATGAGGCGGAGATCCGCGGCCACAGAAGGACGTATGTGGGAGCCATGCCGGGACGGATCGTGGCCGGGCTGAAGCAGGCCGGCGTGAAGAATCCCCTCATGCTGCTGGATGAGATCGACAAGGTGAGCAGCGATTATAAGGGAGATACTTCTTCCGCTCTTCTTGAGGTGCTTGACAGCGAACAGAACAGCCATTTCCGCGACCACTATGTGGAGATCCCCATCGACCTTTCCGAGGTGCTTTTCATCGCCACGGCCAACT
>DWUW01000073.1 GCA_019120525.1 Candidatus Eisenbergiella stercorigallinarum
TTCCCACCGCCGCCAGCGTATCCGTCCCGATAAAACGCCCCACGATCACGGAATCCGCCACGTTGTAGGTGAGTTGAAATACATTTCCCGCAATCAGCGGAAGCGCATAGGCGAGCAGCTGCCCTGCAATATTCTCCTCTGTCATTTTCACTGTCTTTGCCATCTTCATCCTCATTCCGGAGCTTCCTGCCAATCTCCATTCCGAAGTGCAAATCCTGTCTTTGCCGCGTCGGAGTCCGTCCAACCTTTTTTCCGCCCTTTTATCTGCGGGAATCGTCCGCCGCCCACTCAAGCGTCTGTCTGCACCAGCCGAACAGGAGAGCGAACCGCTGCTCCGGCGCGAGGGGCGCTTTCTCCGGCACGGGAGCCGTCCGCCCCTCCTTCAGAAACGTTCCCTTTTCCAAAGCCTTTCCCTCTAAAGTTTTTCCTTCTAAAGCCTTTCCTCCCATCGTCTGCTTCAGCACCTCTTCATCCGTTCCGGAAAGAAGCTTCAGAAGCTCTGCCTTTGACACCGCGAAAACGCCGCTTTCCACATACATTTTGTTCAGCAGGATAAAAAAAGCCTGCTTAAAACCTTCACCAAGCATCTTCTCCCATGCGGCTTCCTTCCGTTCCCTGTTCTCTCCGGAGCCTTCCTCAGATGCCTCCTGCGGCCTCCATCCGTGCACCCGGCTGTGACAGAGCGCATGATACAGGTTTCCCGTCATAATCCGGATGTACTCCACCACATCCTCTTTTCCGCATTCCGGAACCAGCTCTGAAAGCTTGCCCAGACAGTCCTTCGTCGTGTGGACCAGATGGCAGATCTCGCAGCGGTTCCACTCCAGAAGGTCCTTTCTTCCGCACAGAAATCCACAGGAGCGGTCCGCGTAGTCCAGAGACTTCACCACCCGCCGGTACGCATCCATATCCGCCGGATTCAGCTCATCCAGCACCGCCATAATATCGATGTCGCTGTCTTCAGAAGCCTCCCCGCGCAGCCAGCTTCCCTGCAGCCCCACGTAAAGAAGCCGTTCCCCGAATTCCTCCCGCAGCGCTGCGGTCAGCGTTTTCACATAATTTTCCATATCCCTTTGCGTTACAGCCATTTCTTACTTCTCTCTTCTGAAGATCAGGGCCAGTATCAGCCCGATTGCCAGCGCTCCCGCGATCAGGACGCCCCCGGCCGTCAGAATAGCCGCTCCGTCAACCTTTGCCGCGATGAAAATGCTGGTCGGGCCGTCCGCCCCGCCGATCACGGCGACAGACGGCTGGCTGGATTGAAACCAGGCGCCTGCTGCCGCGAGCAGAATTCCAGCCGCCGCTGCAAACCCGGCCAAAATAATAAGATATTTTTTCATCCTGTTCTCCTCCTCCCGAAAAACTCACTATTTTGCAGACAGTGTACCATATTTTGGCCTCACCGTAAATTCAGGCAAGCTTCAAATCTTGTCATTATTTATCGGCCATGTTATTCTGTTTTCAACCAGTTTCCACAGTTTCATCTCACGAAAGGAGAATCGTTTTCCATGGACCATATTTCTCATGAAAATCCTCGGATACAGGTACATGATAAGCCGGTTGCCGGCTGCGGCGTCTGCCGGCGGATCGAACAGACCCGACAGGGACAGAATCCGTATTTTGTCAGAGAACTGGAAACCGGCTACGTGGTGATCGGCGATTATCAGCGTTTCCCCGACTATTCCCTCTTTCTGTGTAAGGAGCACGCCACCGAGCTGCATTTTCTGGAAAAAAATTTCCGGGACAGATTTCTTCAGGAAATGGCACTGACCGCGGAAGCGGTCTACAAAGCCTTTCAGCCGGACAAGCTGAATTATGAACTGCTGGGATCCGGAAACGACAAACATATGCACTGGCACTTTTTCCCCAGAAAAGAAGGGGATACGCCGTCGCCCGGCCCGGTCTGGCGGCTTTCTCCGGCAGAGCTGTATGATCCCGCTTTCCGGCCCTCCCCGGATGAACTGGAACGAATGAAAAGAAAACTGAACGCAGAACTGGAGAAGCTGCTGTAAAGCGGCTCCTCCAGCTCTGCGCCTGATTCGCTCATGGGACTGCTCCCCCGCTGCCTGCGGCGGGGGAGATCATTCATTAGGAAACATCCTCCTGGTTCAGTTGTATCCGTACACCATCATATCTTCCTGTATGGAAGCGGAAACCGCCTTTCCGTTCCGGATGGCAAGCCGCACGACCGGCGTATAGTATTCATCGCCCCGCACATCATAGGCCACGGCAAAGAGATAGTATTCCCCGTTGTCCAGGTTCTCATATCCGATCTCGCTTCCTGACCGCCAGGTAAAGCGCTCTCCATATTCCTTTTTTTCCGTGCCCTCTTCCATGTCGTAAACGTCATAGACAGGCCGCAGTCTGTCCCCCGGCGATACCGTCCGCATATTGCGGGAGGCCAGCTCGCCGAGGCTGGTTTCCTCTCTTATGCTGTAAACGCCAAGGATGCTGAATTCCCCCGTTTCCTTATTCCGGCCAAGGATCAGCCAGGAATCCTCTCCGTTATAAAGCACATTTGTTCTGTATCTGGTCAGGGAATCCGTGGAATCAATGACTTCAACCTCCAGGAAATTTCCGTCGATCGCAATCCATTTTCCGTCAAATTCCGTACTCAGCATTCCCGTTTCGCTCATGGAAAGCAGGTCGTCTTCACCGAGGATCCGGGCCGTATCCTTCTCCGCCTGCGTCAGATAAACGCTGACTTCCTGGATCAGGGACGCGGCTTCCTCCGGCGCCTGCAGGCTGAAATTGCCGTCCTGCCCCAGTTCCATATCTGCCTGCGCCAGCATCCTCAGCGCTGTGGAATCCAGTGTCTCTGCCTCTCCATAGCCCATTTCCCGCGCATATTCCTGAAGCTCTTCACTCAGGCATCCGGCAACCTTATAATAGTAAAGCGTCCTGACCGCTTCATCCTCACAGATCGTGTAAATATAATCCAGAAAATACAGAAGGGCGTTCCTTCCCTCCACGCTGGCCGGGAAATAGACGTTCAGCCCTGTGGAGCCTGCCGCATATGCCGTATATCTGTTATAGATGACCGCAGCGGAAAGGGACTTCTGAACCGCCTCCGCTTCCTCCGGCCATGTTTCAGCCAGCGCTTCCACGAAAAGCCCCAGATCCACCGTATTACAGACATCATAATTGTACTGGGCGTATTTTATGGTTTCTCCCGCGGCCCTGCCCAGCATTGTCAGCGCTCCTGTATCCGCTATGGCATCTTCAAGAACCGCTGCCATCAGATCTCCATAGGTTTCATAGACCTGATGCGCTCCATCGATATCCACCACGGAAAGCGTAGCCGGCAGGTTTCCCGCGACTGCTCCGAGCCGGAGGCTTATCTCCGCGATTGTTTCCACTCCCGCGTCTACGATCTCTTTTCCCACCTGGGCTCCGTTCATCTGCGGATTGGCGGAAAGCGCCTGCAGCCAGGGCGTATAGTTCCACCCGAATCCCGGCTCCACCTCCTCGCTGGCAACCAGATATCTGCCGTAACCGTGAAGGGTCTCCGCCACTTCCACCGAGGCCATCAGGCAGGCGTCAAAGCCGATGATCTCAAAGGGAGGTTCCTTCGTATCCGCCTGACATACCGTCCCCAACGCCTGCCGAAGCTCCTTCAACGTGAGAGTGTCCCCTCCGTACAGATCATCCGAAGCAAACCCAAATGCTCCCGCGCCATGATCCCAGAAGATCAGGATCTGGTGATCCGCCGGATATTCCTTCTTACAAAAGGACAGGAAATCCGCCAGCGTATCCGCGTCTCCCATGTTCCGGATATGCGCATCCCCAATCTGCCGGAAGCCCGTAGAATCATACAGAAATCTCTGAGAACGGTTCGGGTTGATCTCACCTGACGCCCATGCCCCGGCGCCTCCGGTCTGCAGCACTATACTGACATTTTCAGAAAGCTGCGCGGAAAGCATTTCCTCAATATCATCTGTCGCCGATCCTATGATTTCCGCTTTTTTCTCCCTGGCCGCCGACGTCGTGGATGCAGCCGCCGGAGTAACGGCATACATATAGTTCGGGACATCCATACCCTGTTCCTGGATTTCTCCCATAAACCGGGTCAGGCTGCTGCGATATTTTTCACCCATCAGGCTGGAATACGCTTCCGCCTCGTCCCGGATCAGATATGAGGTAAATGAGGAAAGATTGCTGACATTTCCTGATTCCAGATCACTGCCGCACATATAGATGTAGACCGCCCAGGTATCCTCCGCCCCATATCCCCCCATCGCTTCCACTGCGGCCGCTTCTTCTTCGTTCCGGGGAACCTCCGCGAGGAGTTCTTCCTCCGGCAGGGGACGGGCCATGCCATACAGCGCCAGTGCCTGGGTCCTGAGCGTGTCAAAAGGTCCGGCTAACAGCCCGGCTCCGATTCTCACCACAAGGAACAAAACCAGAACCGCCGCCGCCCGCTTGCCCCAGAAGAAAATCCTTCCTCTTTTATCCAGAGCCTGATAGGCCGCCTTTTTTTCCGCTTTTCGGGATGCCTTTCTTTCCTTCCGCGCCGCCTTTTTCGCCGCCTTTCTTTCCTTCCGATTTTCTTTTCTTTCCTGTTTCATCTTCTCTTTTTCCGGACAGCCAGTCGTCCCATTCCCTTTTTCCGCCATACTTCTTTCTCCCTCCATCTTCAGCTTCATCTCCGAGTGTCG
>DWUW01000074.1 GCA_019120525.1 Candidatus Eisenbergiella stercorigallinarum
GGCTCGCTGTTTGGACTGCGGGCCGACGGCTCCATCGTGCGCACCTCTTATTCCTGCGGCACCGTTTCCAGAGAAGCGTTTGCGGGCCTTTCTAAAGTGGTTTCCGGCGGCGGCTGGCTGCTGGGGCTTAAGGAGGATGGAACCGTGATCTCCTGGGGCGTCTCCGGCGGCCTTTCGGGACAGACCGACGTGACGGACTGGACGGATATCGCGGACATCGCGGCCTGCGACCAGGCTGCCATCGGCGTGAAAACGGACGGGACTGTGCTGGTGGCCGGCGGAGCGGAGGATGCTATTGGTGGAGCAGGCGCGTCGTCGGACGGCTGGCTGGAGGAGATCGCTTCCTGGACAGGGATCACGCAGGCGGCGGTCACGGACGGCATCGCGGTGGGCCTGAAGGAGGATGGAACCGTGGTGAGCGCGGCGGCCGCGGGGACGGTCGTTTCAGGAACGGCTGCGGGCTTTTCGGAGTGGACGCAGATAGTTTCCCTTGCGGCGGGCAACGGGGAGATCGTCGGCGTAAGGTCTGACGGAACCGTTCTTTCCAACCGGCGCACCCTTTCCGTTTCCGGCGCGCAGTCCGCCGCGGTTGGCGGAGATTATGTCGCCGCTGTGCTTTCGGACGGGACGGTAGAGGTTTCCGGCATTTCCGGAGGGGCGGCCAACGTCTACAGCTGGAAGGATATCGTCCAGACGGCGGCGGGCGCGGAGCACACCGTGGGCCTGAAGAGCGACGGGACCGTGGTGGCGGCCGGAGCCAATGAGAACGGCCAGTGCGAGATCGGAGACTGGACGGACGTGGCGTATATCGCGGCCGGGGACTACTACACCATCGGCGTAAAAAACGACGGCAGCCTGCTCATCGCGGGAAAGCTGCCCGGCGAGTTTTGACGGGATGCTTCAATCTGTTCCAACCGGATCAGAGATTTCGACAGGGAGGAAGTTATGGGAGATATGTGGAGAAAAAAGAATCTGGCTGAAAAGATCCTGCTGATCGGCATCGTAGTGCATTTCCTTGGATTTTTTATCATTCCGTCCGCGGAGCTGTCCGCGTCGGCGGAGCTTTTGTCGCGGCTGGCGTCCGCCTTCGGCGTGGACGAGATGCCAAAGCAGCTCACGAGATTTGCCTATCTGCGGATCGCCATGAAAGAATCCGCGATCCTGGCGCTGATCACGTTCGGGATCTTTCCCGTGCTGGATGGGCTGTGCCTGTGGCTTGCGGCAAAAAACGGCGGAAGAAAGCGCTATATCGTCACATTGCTGATCTATCTGCTGGCGGTCGCTCCCTGGAGCCGGGTGACAGTGCAGATGGCGCTGGATACCACCGGCTATGAAATGTGCGCCGGAAGCATGGGGCTGGTATTCCTTCCGCTCCTTCTGGCGGCGCTTTCCCTGCTCTGCTTCCTGCTTTATGGGAAGCTCCGCGCCAGGACGGCGGAGGGCGCGAAAGGGATCCATATGGATCAGGTGAAAAAAGGAGCGGCGGACGCGCTGGAATCCATCAAAAATCAGGACTGGGAAGGCCGCGCGGAAACGGCAAAGGCCGTAGCGTCCTATGCCGGAAAGCGGGCGGCGGGACTTGCGCAGAAGCTGGCCGAAGGCGGAAAAGAGATCGTAAGGCAGGCGAAGGAGGAGCAGGCGGGAGGACAGCCGGATGCCGCGCCGCAGAAGGAAGAAAAGCAGGCGGCGCGTCCGCCGCAGACGGGTACGCTCACGGGGCGGAAAGGAATGTATGCGGGCGCGCAGATCCCGCTTCCAAACGGAGAGCGGATCGTGATCGGAAGGGACGCTTCCCGTTCCAGCATCGTGCTGGCGGACAAAACGGTGAGCGGGGCGCATTGTATCGTCTGCTATGACGCCGGAAGCGGAAAATATCAGGTGACGGACTGCTCGGAAAACGGAACCGCTCTGGAAAATGGCATGCGTCTTCCGAAGAACCGCACTGTCATGTTGGAGGCGGGACAGGTTCTGGTGATCGGATCGGAGCAGTTCCGGCTGGGATAAACGGACCGGAAGCAGACACGGCCTTTGCGGAAGCCGATCCGGACAGGTCGGACGAGGGAGGGAAAGCGCCATGGCACAGACTGGATTGTGTCCCGGCTGCATGAGAGAGCTGGGAAAAGCTGCAGCGAAAACAGAGGAACAGAAATCGGGCGGGCAGAAGATGCCCGCTCCGGGAAGACACGGCCAACAGGGACAGCGGGCAGATACAGCCCGCTGTCCCTACTGTGGTTTTTGCCCTTCGGAATATCAGCAGAACCCGCGCTGCCTGCCGCCCGATACCATCCTCGCGGGAAAATACCTGGTGGGAAAGGTCCTGGGAGAGGGCGGCTTCGGCATCACCTACATGGGATATGACCTGAATATGAAAACCCGCGTGGCGATCAAGGAATATTTTCCGGTGGAGCTGGTCACAAGGGATACCACACGGCGGAGGGCGGGTGGAGACGACGGGGCTTTCGGAGGTTCTGGCTCGGGTAACGCTGCGCCAAGCGCATCTGCATCCGGCGGCAGCGTACCGTCAGCGGGCGGCGTTTCCTCTTCCGGCGGCGGGAGCGACCGGGTCATTTCCTTAAGCGGCGAAAAGAGCAAAACCTACCAGCAGGGCCTGAAAAAATATGTGGACGAGGCCCGCAATGTATCCCAGTTCTCCGGCATTCCCGGCATCGTGTCGGTCAAGGATTTCTTTTATGAAAACAACACCGCCTATATCGTAATGGAGTACATAGAAGGGATCAGCCTGAAGGAGTATCTGAAGCAGAAGGGCGGAAAGCTCTCCGAGGAAGAATCTCTCGCCATCCTGCGCCCGGTGCTGGAAGCGCTGGAAAAGGTACACGCGGCGGGGATCGTGCACCGGGACATCAGCCCGGACAACATCATGCTTACCTTTGCGGAAGAAGGGGAAGCGGGAGCAGGGCAGTCAGGTATTTCCACAGTTTACCGAAACATCAGCGCGGTGAAGCTCATTGATTTCGGCGCGGCCCGCATGACTTCAAAGAACGACCAGAAGTCCCTGACCATCATCTTAAAACACGGCTACGCCCCGGAGGAACAGTACCGTTCCCATGGCGAACAGGGGCCGTGGACGGATGTGTATGCCCTTTGCGCGGTGCTTTACCGGATGCTCACAGGAAAAGTCCCGGAACCTGCCATGGACCGGCTTTTTTCTGATGGATTAAAGCCCCCGGAGGAACTGGGAGCGAAGGTCAGCCCTGCGGTGTCCGAAGCTATTATGCGGGGGCTGGCGGTGAAGAAGGAAGACCGGATTCAGAGCGTGCGGGAGCTGATGGATGCGCTGTATGGCGGGAAGAGACTGAAAAAGAGCGGAAAGAAACTGCAAAGCAGTATGTTCCGTGTTTTCATTGCGGCCGGAATCGCGGCCTGTGCGTTTCTGGTAGTAGCAGGAACTGTTTTGATTAAGCAAATAACCGGAGAAGGACAGAAAAACCGAGAATCTGCGGCGGAAGCATCAGAGAACGCAGGAACGACGGATAATCTGGCGGAAACGTCCGGACAGGCGAAAAACGGGCAGGAAGAGGTTGAGCCGGGAAACGGGGAGGAAGTCGCGGCAGATGAAGTCGTGGTGTCCCTGGATGAGACAGAAGAAGAGCTGGGGGAGCAGATTGTTTTTTATGAGCCGCAGAACAGTATTTCCATTTCGCCGGGAACTGCGTCCAGGCTGACGCTTTTTTGCAAATCTGACGGAACCGTTTCAGCCAGAGGGAGCAACGAAAACGGTGAGTGTGAGGTGGAAGACTGGAGAAATGTGGCAGCAGTCAGTGCGGGAAACGGCTGCGCGCTGGGGCTGCGTACAGATGGAACGGTGCTCTTTACTGGGGATGAATCCTGGGGGTTTGGAGAAGCCGCGCAATGGTCACAGATCACCAGCCTGTGTGCCGGGTACGATACGGTTCTCGGATTGACGCAGGAAGGGACTGTCGTAACGGCAGGAAACAGGGAAGAAGCCCGCCTGATCGCGGAAGAAACCGCAGGATGGGAAAATATCCGGGCGATCGCATTGGATTATGGTATGGCGGTTGGCCTGCAGGAAGACGGAACCGTACTTTTTGCCGGAGAAAAACCGGAATGCGGATCTTTGTCCGGGTGGGATGATGTCGCAGATTTGGAAACGAATGGAAGCCTTCTGATTGGAAGATGTGAAGACGGAACGATCCGGGCTGTTTCCCTGACAGTGGATACCAGTGAATATATGGAAAAGCAGATACAGGAACTGACGGAGCTTTCGGATATCATGCAGATCCGTACAGGCAGTTCCTGGCAGGCTGTTGGGGTACGGGAGGACGGTACTGTATATTATCCGTCCGATTTTCCGGAACAGATCACAAAAACGCTGGATGAATGGCAGGATATGCAGGCGGTAACGAATCGGGCATCCAATTATGGAGCAGGGGAAATTTACGGCCTGAAGAAGGACGGAACCATTGTATGGACATTCCCGGGAAATGGAAATGCCGGTCTGAGCGATATGAAAAATCTGAAATGGGTCCAGCTCGTGGGATGGCAGAGTGAAGATATAGCGGCCTGTACGGAAGACGGCCGTCTGCTTGCTTATGGGATGCTGAATGAAGCGTCGGCTCTGTGGCGGCATGATATGCTCCAACCGGGAGAAGAACCGGCTCAGATTGCCGGAAATGCGGTGGTTTTAACGGATGGAAGACTGGTCCTGGAGGGAAGGACGATAGCGGATGATGTGCTGCAGGCCGCTGAGTTGTGGAATGGGTCGGTGAATTTTCAATTCAGTTGTGGATATGCGGTTTTGAAAAAGGATGGAAATGTGGATATCTACACGGAAGGGGATCTAAGACAGCCGGATTTGGAGATGTACCGATATTATCATGATTCCGTTTGGGGTGCGGATGAGTGGACAGATATGGTACAGCTTGTAGGTTGGGGCGTACAGACGGTTTACGGCCTGAAAAGCGACGGAACAGTATGGCGGACCAGCGTGACGGAGAACGGAGGAGGAAGCATGATGCTTCCGGCAGGACAGAAAGTGGTTCAGTTAAGTGTCGGTATCGGAGGAGATGTCCTGGGAATCGGAGAGGATGGAACCATAGAGATCCTGATGGGAATGTCAGAAGAAACCGGTATGCTCCAGGTAGAAAGCTGGAAAGATATCACGCAGCTTGCCATGGGAGAATGCCATACGGTCGGCCTGCGGGCTGATGGGACCGTTGTGGCAGCCGGACAGAATTATGCGGGCCAGTGTGATGTGGAAGACTGGAAGGACATTGTGTATATCGCGGCGGGAAGGACCTGTACATTGGGGATAACGGCAGACGGCGACCTGAAAATGGCAGGATCCCTGTATTGACAGAAGCAGATGAAGTCGTGAGAGATGGGAGACAGGATGATGGATCAGAATAAAATCTGGAAAAGCTTTGGAATCAAAATAGACAAACAGAATCCCCGCGCCCTGGCGGTGAACACAGTCCTCGCAGGAAAATATCTGGTCGGCCCGGTGCTGGGCGAAGGCGGGTTCGGCATTACCTATGCGGGCTATGACCTGAACATGGAAGCCCGCATCGCAATCAAGGAATATTTCCCGGTGGAACTGGTCACAAGGGATACCACCCGGCGGAGCGCGGGCGATAGCGACGCGGCATCCGGAGGCGCTGTCTCCGGCGGCTCTGTTCCAGGCGCATCTGCATCCGGCGGCGGACAGTCAGCGGCCAGCGTTTCCTCTTCCGGCGGCGGAAGCGACCGGGTCATTTCCTTAAGCGGCGAAAAGAGCAAGACCTACCAGCAGGGCCTGAAAAAATATGTGGATGAAGCCCGCAACGTATCCCAGTTCGCGGACATCCCCGGCATCGTGTCGGTGAAGGATTTCTTTTATGAAAATAACACCGCCTATATCGTG
>DWUW01000075.1 GCA_019120525.1 Candidatus Eisenbergiella stercorigallinarum
AGATATTCTTGACAAAAGCGCAATGCTGCGTTATATTCAGTAACAGTCCGCACATTTTTCTGCGGAAGCCGCTGCTTTGCAGCATTGCCTGTTTTGCAGGAATCCCATACATATTACTACATTTTCAAAAAAAAGTACAGATTGACCGGAAAATTTTCTGATTTTCCGGTTCTGCTGAGAAAGGAAGAGGTGCCGTTATGAAGAATCTGCTGATCTGCCAGTCGTCGGAATATGACTGCGGTCCCGTTTCTCTGATCAACGGGGTCCGTTATCTGTTTGAACGGGAAGAGATCTTTCCCGATCTCATCAAGTTCATCATGCTCTACTGCATGGATACCTATAATTCCGAGGGCGAGCTGTGTAAACGCGGTACCTCTGCCGCGGCGATGAACTTCATCACCAACTGGCTGAACCATTTCAGCGAGACCAGACGCTTCCCCATCCACTGCGAATTTCTCTCCGGGGAGGATGTGGTGGTAAAGGAAGGAAGCCGCATCTATGAGGCGCTGAACGAAGGGGCCGCCGTCGTCCTGCATGTTTTTCTGGAGGTGGCGCACTACGTGCTGCTGACCGGCATTGAGGGGGATAAGGTGCTTCTTTTCGATCCCTACTACGAGGAGGAAGGGACGCCCGAATTCGACGCGGAGTATTATACCGAAGGGATCTTCTTCGTCAACGACCAGCCCAAGAAAGCCAACCGGGCCGTAACCCTCGACCGGATCAACCGCTTCACCAAGGGCTATTATGAGATGGGCGAATACGAATGCCGGGAAGCTGTCATCATGTACAACACCGGCCTGAAAGAATGAATCTGTTTCCATCGGTTTTTTCATGAAAAGAAGCCGCAGGCCCGTACTCCTGCGGCTTCTTTTTTATTGATACGACACGAAATTTATCCATTCTTTCCGCGTTTCCGACCGTCATCCGCATCCCTACAGCTGTCCGGCAAGCGCCTGTCCCACATTCAGGATATGGTCTCCGATCCGTTCAAAGTCGGTCAGCATCTCCGAATACAACACGCACGCTTCGTCAGAGCACAGCCCCTGATGCATTCTTTCTATCTGATTCTTCCGGTACATTTCCGTCATATCGTCGATTTTCTGCTCCAGAGCCGAAATATCCGTCAGTTCTCCCACATTGGCAGGTTCCATCGGATACAGCTTTTCCATCGCCTGCAGGCAAACCTGCTGCATCCGTTCGATTTCTCCCCTTGCCCGGGAGGAAAAAGAAATCCCTTTTTCTTCCAGATGTCTGGTATATTCGCAGATATTCATGGCATGGTCCCCGATCCGCTCCAGATTTCCGGATATCTTGAAAAATACGCTCAGACGCGCGGAATCCTCCGAATTCGACTCATACGAGATCCTGCCGGAAATAAAGGAAGAAATCTCCTTATTCAGATAATCAATATAATCTTCCCTCTGCTCCACCTCGGAAAGCAGGGCGGAATTTCCATCCAGCACCGCCTGAAAGCTCTCCTTCACATTCTGTCCTGTCATTTCCGCCATTCTTCCAAGCTCGCTGCGGATGCCATGCAGGGCGATGGCAGACGTCCCCACCTGGTATTCCGCCCCCTTTTCCATGGGCTTGATATACAACAGGCATTTTTTCCCTTCCTGCGCCTCTGAATCCCGTTCCGGAAGGAGCTTCGTCGCCAGAGCCGCCAGGCCGGTTCCGAACGGAAGGAGCAGCAGAGTGGTCACAATATTGAAAAGCGTGTGCATATTCGCGATCTGGGCCTGCGGATTCCCCGGCGTGAACGACTCCACCAGCCCAACCAGGGGCAGCGTCATACAGACGATGGTAAAAATCGTGGTTCCGATCACATTGAACATCAGATGGATGATCGTCGTGCGCTTCGCGTTCCGGTTCGTTCCGATGGACGCCAGAACGGCCGTGATACAGGTGCCGATATTCTGGCCGAACAGCACGTATACCGCTCCGTCCAGGCCGATCAGGCCGCCGGCAGCCAGCGCCTGCAGGATTCCCACCGACGCGGAGGAGGACTGGATGATAGCCGTGAAGATCATACCGGTCAGGATGCCCAGCACAGGATTGCGGAACCTTGTCATCAGGCTGATAAAGGCCTCAGACTCCCTGAGCGGCATCATGGAGCTGCTCATCATTTCCATTCCGATGAAAAGAATGCCCAGGCCGGCAACGATCTGCCCATAGTGATGGACGGACTGCTTTTTGATGAAAACCACCAGCGCCACGCCGATGAACGCGAACAGAGGCGCAAGCGCCCCCACGTCCAGCGCGATCAGCTGTCCCGTGATCGTGGTTCCGATATTCGCTCCCATGATGATCCACACAGCCTGCCGTAAAGTCATCATTCCGGAGTTCACGAACCCCACCACCATGACCGTGGTAGCGGAGGAGGACTGGATCACCGCTGTGATCACGGCGCCCACAGCCACCCCCAGGAACCGGTTTGCCGTCAGTCTCTCCAGGATACGTTTCATTTTATTGCCCGCCGCGGCCTCCAGGCCGGAGCTCATCATCTGCATGCCATACAGAAACAGGGCCAGTCCGCCCATCAGGCTGAAAATATCTGTTATGCTCATTCTCTCCTCCTCATCCTCTGTGTCGCCGCGCCTGCGCGGTCCTCTCCCTAATCTTCCCCATACCCCAGCAGCGGCAGGATATTCCTCGGATGATCCAAAAATACCATATCCGCCGTATCATCCAGATAATGGCTGTGCTTATGGATGATGATCAGATATTTTCCCCCGAAATACTTGATATAATTCCCAAAAACCTCCGAGGTCAGATTCGTCCCCAGAAGCAGGAGCACATCCGCCTTCGAGATCTCATCCACGGCCCTGCTTAAGAGGCCGCTGTCCACCATCTCTCCATAAAGGTAAACGCCCGGACGGATCGGGAATCCGCAGCTCTCACAGGCCGGTATCCCCTTCGCGTCCCGAAGATACTCCATCGGATACTCCCGGCCGCATTTCGGGCAGTAATTGTGATAGATGCTCCCGTGCAGATAGATTATATTCTGACAGCCCGCACGCTTTCCCTGCTCAAAAATATTACTGCTGATCGTGCACTGCAGCTTTCCCGCCCGCTCCATCTGCGCCATTACCGTTCCGGATTCCGTCGCCTCCGGAATGTTCTTCAGCATTTCCTCCCGATAGAATTCAAAAAACTGCATGGGCCTTGCCGTATAAAAGCCGCTGGTAAAAAGCTCATCCGGGGAATAACCGTATTTCTGTTCGATCTCGTAGGCCCGGTCCCCGCCCTTAATGGCGCCGAAGCCTCCCTCCTCCAT
>DWUW01000076.1 GCA_019120525.1 Candidatus Eisenbergiella stercorigallinarum
TCCAGGATCCCGTGCTCCTTCCCTTTTCCCCTGCTTCCCGGAACAGAGAAGGCAGCATGCCCGTGATCAGCCCGATGAAAAGACACACGGAAGGATCCGGGTATTTTTCCAGGAAAAAGGCCAGCAGATTGGCAATTCCCAGAAAGCCCACCACACCGCCGATCCCATAAGGGACCAGAAGGGGCACATGGGTCTTAAAACGGGCGAAGGGATTGGATAAGAACTCCATCGCCGGCTTGTAAACGCCGAATACCACGGCGAGCACGCCGCCCGAAATACCGGGCAGGACCGCGCCAAGGCCGATCAGCGCCCCCTGGATAATGTGATAAATGATCCGAAACGGGCCGGATCCGCTTTCCTGTGCTTTTTTCATTTCCGTATTACTCATATCAGTCTCCATTTTTTATGATATTATTTTGTCCCCCCATAGATTCAGCCTTATAACCCGATCACGCTGACCGCGTGCATGTATGCGTCCGAACCGCGCGCGCAGACGACCACAACCTGCCTTCCCTTTACGAGCACCCGGCAGTTGCTGAAGCTGCTTGAAGAATCCAGCCTGAGCTCCATGGTTCCGCCGGCCGTATTCAGATACAGCGTATTTTCCGTAGATTTGCCATCCACGGTTCCCATCACAGCCGTACTGGCCGACGTATCCACGCTCGCCGCAGACACGCTCTCCTTCTCTCCCACAATACGGGCCGCGTGCAGATACGCGTCCGAACCGCGGTAAAAGGAAACCGTCACCTTCCTTCCCGGCATCAGGACCCTGCCGTTTGAAACATCTGAATCCCCGTCAATGACAAACTGCATCTCCCCGCCGTCCGTGGAAAGATAGAGCAGGTCGTCCTTCGTACGGTCCGCCACCGTTCCCTTCAGCGTCGTAACGGAAATCCCGTTAATGGTTTCCGTGACCACCGCGGGGGCGGTATCTGAAATACTCACCGCGTGCAGCCAGGCGTCCGAACCTCTCGCGCAGGTGATCTGATAGGTTTCTCCCGCGACCAGGACCTGGATGCCTTCCAGGTTCGTGGACGAATCCAGCCGGATCTGCATCTCTCCCTGATCCGTATTCAGATACAGGATATCTTCCTTTGTCTTCCCGCTGATCTCCCCTGTCACCGTAACAGATGTGGAATAGTCTATGGTATTTTCCTTTTCCTGCACGCTGCTTGTGATCTTTGCCGCATGCAGATACCCGTCCGAACCATGGGTGACGGCGACATAAATCTCCCTTCCCGGCAGCAGGACCTTGCAGGCGCTGGCATCCGTCTCCGAATCCAGGCGGATCTCCATCCTGCCCTGCGCCGTGGACAGAAGCAGCAGCTCTTCCGTCGTTCCGGACAGGATCTCTCCGGATACGGTAGCGATCACCTCCGCGGCCCTTACCTGCAGAGCGCCGGCCGGCAGCACGGCCAGAAAAAAGATCATACAGACAAGCGCAGCCGCTCTTTTTCCATTTCTTCTCATCCTCATGCACGTTCCTCCATCGTTTGTATCGATCAGGTTCATCATATAATATTTGCCCGTCAAAAGCAACCGCTTTCCCCCATTACGCCGGTATTTCTTTCCTGTGCATTTTCGTACGGTCTGCGCAGTAAATGCGCAGACCTGGCTGAATAGTAACGTATTTCTGCCGTTTTTCCTTCCTTCTTCAGAGTCAAAATCCGAAAAAAAGCATGGACGCTTCCCCTTTCCTGCGGTAAAATAAACTTGGTTTCTTTCTTTATCAACGTGTTTTCAGAAGCATCAAAGGGACGAAACGGCGCGCTCCTGCCGCCGCGTTCCGGAATGAAGGATTATATGGAGAAAAAAGAAGACAATGACAACAAACGCATAAACCCGGCGGATACGGCCGATTCCCACGTCTATCTGGAGACGCACGGGGATTTCCGGATGCGCGAACTGGACAACGACGACCTGGAGCAGTTCAACGCCCTTCTCACCTACGCCTTTCAGGTGACCTCCTACGAGCTCCTCCAGACGGGCTGGCAGCAGGATGAATTCATCTCTGCCAAGCGCCCCATGCTGGAGAAGGCCTATGTTCTCGGATGGTTTTACAAGGACCGGCTGGCGTCCATGATCGTGGTCTATTCCATGAAGGTGAACATCCACGACAATATCATGGAAATGGGCGGCATCACCGGCGTCGCCACCTACCCGGAATATACGGGCAGGGGCCTGATCCATTCCCTGATGCGCCGGGCCATCAACTACATGCATGAGCAGGAATTCCCGATCTCCTTCCTCTATCCCTATTCCATACCCTTTTACCGGAAGATGGGCTGGGAGATCGTATCCGACAAGATCACCTTCACCATCCGGGATACCCAGCTGCCGAAGCCCCGTCCGGTGGAAGGCATGGTGGAACGGGTCAGCGAGGACTCGGAGGATTTCCATAACGTATATTCCTATTTCGCCGTCCAGCGCCACGGCGCGCTGATCCGCGACAGCCTGGCCTGGGATGAATACTGGCGCTGGGAAAACGACGACATGATCGTCGCCGTTTATTATAATAAAGAACATAAGCCCCTGGGCTATATCGTCTACTACATCGCGAACGAGATCTTCCATATCAAGGAAATGGTCTATCTGAACATCGAAGCCAATTACGGTCTGTGGAATTATATCACCGCCCATTTTTCCATGATCACCCAGGTGGTGGGAGATAACTATTCCGGCGAGCCCATGGCCTACCTGCTGGAAGACAGCGAGATCACGGAAACCGTATCCCCCTACATCATGGCGCGGATCATCGACGCGGAAGCCTTCCTGCGGGAATATCCCTGGCAGGTCCAGCCCGAGGATTTCCGCATCCATTTCCGGGTGACGGACGAAATGGCTCCCTGGAACACCGGCGATTATCTGGTCTCCTGGAAGGGCGGCGAGACCCGCTGCGAACGGGTGGAAAACAACCAGTCCATCAACGTGGTGGAGCTGGACATCAACACCCTCACCACCATGCTCATGGGCTACAAGCGCCCCAGCTATCTGTACGAGCACGAAAAAATCCGGACCGAATACTACATGCTCACCTGGCTGGAACGGCTGATCCCGGTGGAAAAGCCTTACTTTTCGGATTATTTTTAAATGCGGACGTTTCCGGACAGTCAAAGGGGCCATCGCGCGGATCTTTCGTGCGATGGCTCCCTGTTTTTTTCTGTTTGTATTTTTCTGTTTGTCTGATACTCGCAGGCCATATCTCTGTTTTACAGCATTCCTGCGTTCTACGGATCCAGCACAGAAATCAGTTCATACACACGCTCCCGGGTAAGCTTCGCCGCCTTCTGCGCGCAGACCATCGGCTGCAGGCTGCCGCCTTCAAATTCCGCCCCGGCCTCCCTGACCTGCTGCTCCTTCCATGCGATCCATTCCCTTTCCTCTGTGGTCAGCCTTTCCATGGCCTCCGCCTCCTGCGTCTGCGCCAGGGCCTCCCATACCTCATTCAGCATGGAATCCCACAGCTCATACAGTTCCTGGGACTTCACATTGAGGTCCGCCTGGCTCCGGGAAGCGTTCTCCTGTATATCCCGTTCCAGCGCGTCAGACCTCTCTTGTGTATCCGTCAGCCGGCATTGTACGCTTTCCCTGACATCGCCGCCGGAGACTTTCCGTTGCAGCGCTTCGCTGTCCGGCGTATCGGAAGAAGGCTCCGTCTCCTTATCCGGCGTATCAAAAGAAGGCTCTGCCTCCTCTGGCATCTCCCACTGCTGGGACTGCCAGAATCCTTCCGCCTCCTCCAGCAAAGGCATCAGCGTGCTTTCTCTCCAGTCCTCCGTCTCCGGATATACCACATCCTGCAGATAACGCCTCCAGTATTCCTCCACGTCCCCGCACTCATAATTTCCGATCCGGTCGTTTCCATGGCGGAATTCCTCATAGGCCGCCTGATACAGCCGTTCTTCTGTAAATGCGATCCTGTCCGCCTCCCGCTGCGCGCGCCCGTATTCCTCCCAGGTGGTTCCCGCCGCCTCATACGCAGCCTCCAGCTCCGAAAAATTGGGCGCGCTTTTTATCATCGCATCCCTTTCGGCGATCCGCGCATCCAGCTCCTCCTCCGTAAGGCCATATCCCATCTGAACCGCGTAGCTATAGCGCTGCATCCGCTGTGCCAGCTCCTCCCCTGCTGCCTGAAGCGCCTCCTCTTCGGTATCCCAGAGCGGAAGCTGATCCAGCATTTCCATTGCGAACAGCCCCCGCAGATCCTCCGTATTCGGGGAAACGCCCAGCCCTTCCAGCCGCCGGTTCAGCTCCACGGACTGCCGCAGCCTTTCCTCATCAAAGATCAGCTCCCCGCCTTCCCCAGAAGGCTCCGCTTCCGCCTGCGTCATGTTCACATAATCCGTGATAAACTCCCCTCCGGTAAAAATCACTCCGTCCGGCTCCTCCACATACCAGGCCTCTCCGCCTTCCTCCGGCTGGAAAAAGAAAAGATTCGCATGGCTTCCGTTCTCATAGCGCAGGGTGACCACAAGGTAATCCTCTCCCCGCTTTGTCGCCTCCCACAGGGCCGGATCAAGCGTTTCCAGTCCGCCCAGGCCATCCAGAAAGGCCTGAAATCCTTCTGTCCCGGCAGGAGGATAATCCTTGATCGTGTTGATCTGAATGGACGCGACCGGTTCGTCAGGCAGTTCGCGAAAAATGGGCTGGAGCGGATAGGGCACCTCGGATTCCTCCCGGCCTTCCCCTCCGGCTAGGTAGTCATCCATTGCCTTTTCATAGGGGGCCAGGATCCGCCAGCCCTGAAAGGTAAGACCCGCGCCGACCGCCAGAAGCGTCAGCCAGACAGCGGCGGCGAGGGGGCCAAACCGCAGCCTGCACGGCTTTTCCAGCAGATATGTTACGATTTCATAGCGGCAGATCTTCACCGTATCCCACAGGAACAAAACGCCGGCCAGTCCCATCGCAAGCCAGAGCCCTTTGTTGCACCAGAAGGACTCCCTCGGCAGACGCAGAACCTCTTCATCCGTATACATGTCGGTGATCCGGCCGCCGATTCCCCATACATTCAGGGCTTTCCAGCCAAGCCACAGGCAGATGAACAGACGAAGGAGAAGGAAAATAACAGCCGGAGCATCTGAGCGCTTCTTCATGACGTCCTCCTTTCAGGCAGCGTTTCGCCGCTCTTTACGGGGTATTCCAGCGGGTACATGATTTGATTTTATCATGATTTTAGTTCTGAGCATACTATTTTGTTGCGGTATTGGTGTCCAATACTTCGGTAATATGATATAATCAGACCGTACGAAAACCGGCCGTCAAAGAGCATCCGGTCCATCCTCAGACGCTCCGGATGGCCGCATGCGGTGACGGTCCGGCCAGGAGCTGCGCTGTCACGAAATCAGAAGGAGAATCACATGGCAGGAACGATTGCGGTAGGCATACAGGATTTTGAAAAACTGCGCCAGGGGAATTATTTTTATATAGATAAAACGGACTTCATCCGTCAATGGTGGGAAAGCGGAGACGATGTGACGCTCATCACCCGTCCCCGCCGGTTTGGAAAAACCCTCACCATGAATACGCTGGAATGTTTCTTTTCCGTTGCATATCGGGACCGCGGAGAACTCTTTGAGGGGCTTTCCATCTGGAAGGAAGAAAAGTTCAGAAAGCTTCAGGGGCAATGGCCGGTTATCTTTTTAAGCTTTGCAGATATCAAGGAAACCTCCTTTTCTTCCGCACGCAAGAAAATCTGCCAGACCATTGTGGACCTTTATAACCGCTTCTCCTTTCTTCCGGAGAAGGCGCCGTTAACGGCTTCCGAGCGGGAGTTCTGGAATAAGATCTCTTATGATATGGAAAATTATGTCGCTTCTCTTTCCCTGAAGGCGCTTTCCGGATATCTTTACCGCCATTACGGGAAAAAGGTCATCCTTCTTCTGGACGAATATGATACTCCTCTCCAGGAGGCCTGGGTATCCGGATATTGGGAGGAGCTCTCCGATTTCATGCGAAGTCTTTTCAATGCTTCTTTCAAGACCAATCCCTTTCTGGAACGGGCGGTCATGACCGGTATCACCCGCGTAAGCAGGGAGTCGATCTTCTCCGATCTGAACAATCTGAAGATCGTAACCACCACTTCGGAGGAATACGCGGACAGCTTTGGCTTCACTCAGGAAGAAACCCGCGGCGCACTGATGGAATATGGATTCGGGGAAAAGGCCGATGAAATCAGAAAATGGTATGACGGCTTTACCTTCGGTTCAAAATCCGATATTTACAATCCCTGGTCCGTTATCAACTTTCTCGATACCGGAAAAACAGCTCCCTATTGGGCAAACACCAGCTCCAACAGCCTGGTCGGAAAACTGATCCGGGAAGGAAGCCGGAAAATCAAAACCGCCTTTGAAGATCTCCTGCAGGGCCGGAGTCTGATCACAGAAATCGATGAACAGATCGTTTACAGTCAGCTCGGGCAGAATGAAACCGCAATCTGGAGCCTTCTTCTTGCGGCCGGATATCTGAAGGTGGAAAGCTACCAGGCCTTCACCACAAGGGAGGGCATCTGGAAAGAGGAATACGCCCTGACGCTGACGAATTTTGAAGTAACGCTGATGTTCCGCCGCCTCATCCACGACTGGTTCGGCCCTGCCTCCGCCGACTACAACGATTTTCTCCCGGCGCTTCTTGACGGCGATGTGGAAGCGATGAACGCCTACATGAACCGGATCACGCTGGAAACCTTCAGCTTTTTTGACGCGGGGAAAAATCAGCCGGAGCGCTTCTACCATGGCTTCGTTCTGGGACTTCTGGTGGAGCTGTCCGGCCGTTACCGCATCACCTCCAACCGGGAAAGCGGCTTCGGCCGCTATGATATCTGCCTGGAGCCGGTCTCCCCGCAGGATGATGCCATCCTCCTGGAATTCAAGTTCTTTAACCCCCAGCGGGAAAAGAGCCTGTCCGACACGGTAAAGGCTGCTCTGAGACAGATTGAAGGAAAGGATTATTCCGCCGTTCTGAGGCAGAAGGGAATTGCCAAAGAGCGCATCCGAAAATACGGCTTTGCCTTTGAGGGAAAAACGGTGCTGATCGGGGGCGGGAAGGAAGAAGAGTTTGAAGCGTCTCTGGATGAAGCGCAGAAATGGGCGGCTTCCGTTGGCTATTCTGAAAGCGACGTCAATGATAAAATCAAATCTGCCAGAAGGAAGAGAAAAAATTGATCCGCCGGAAAGAGTGCGTCATACCATCTTCGGGGGAAAGAAATAGTTACTGTTCAGCCTTCGGCAGAACAGTAACGGCATCCGGCCATTCCAATCGCTTCGCGATGGGCCGGATGCTTCCTTCCTGTACGTTTTCGCACGGTCTGCGCAGTAGATGCGCGGACCTGGCTAAACAGTAACAAGAAATAGCCGCCAACTACCGCAAATAGTTGACGGCTAGCCATTGTAAAGGTTTAGTTATCTAAATCAACGTTTCGGGCAGGCCATGAGCTCTGGCTTTCCTGTCTTCAATCTAGCACATCTGGCTGCATGGTGCAAGGACTGGACACAATTTTTAAAAAATATCCCATTACTGTTCGTTCCTTTTCACGGGGCAGGGGACCGGATGAAATGTTCCATAAATTTTTGGAGGAAAACATTCCGCAGAGTCTTCTACGAAACTTTTTCGCTCATATACGGTTGAAAAATGAAGAAATAGCTTTGTAACCGTACAAAAATTCATTTTTTACGGATCCAATTCCGGAAAATACTGTTCTGAACCGTATTTTTCATGGCGTGATACGGTTAAAAGCTTGAAAAATCTGTTTTTAACCGTACCGAATAGCCCAAAAGTACGGTTACAGATGAGAAAATCAGGTATTGAACCGTACTGATGACAAAATAGTGGGAAAAAGTACGGTTAAAGACCGGAAAATCCCTTTTTTAACCGTCGCTTTTGACTTTTTGTACGGTTATACAATGCAGATTCTTATTTTAAACCGTATCAGAGCATCCTGCCGGATATGAAGCAGGGGTTTTCGATATGGGAGAAGGAATCAACAGCAGTATTTTCCCGACCCATGAAAAGTAACGGAGAAAAGAAGCGCGTGCCTCAGCAAACGCTTCGGCAGGGAGCAAAGAACGGCTGACGCCGTTCTTTTAGGAATGAAATGCCGCCTGCGGCGGCAGAATAGTAGGAGGTAAAAAAATGGCAGAAAACAGGTATGTAGGGGATTATCCGGTGATCGGCATCCGGCCGACGATCGACGGCAGAAGGGGGTATCTGAAGGTAAGGGAGTCGCTGGAGGAGCAGACCA
Organism: Candidatus Eisenbergiella stercorigallinarum; assembly: GCA_019120525.1. GTDB lineage: Bacteria > Bacillota > Clostridia > Lachnospirales > Lachnospiraceae > Eisenbergiella > Eisenbergiella stercorigallinarum. The sequence continues at coordinate 8,237 of DWUW01000076.1, forward strand.
TGAACATGGCGAAGTCTGCGGCGAAGCTGTTTACCGAGAACCTGCGGTATTCCAACGGAGAACCGGTGAAGGTGATCATCGCGGACACCACCATCGGACGTGTGGGAGAGGCGGCGGCCTGCGCGGACAAGTTCCGGAAGGCGGGCGTGGATATCACGCTGACGGTGACGCCCTGCTGGTGCTACGGGGCGGAGACCATGGACATGGATCCCAAAACCATCAAGGGCGTGTGGGGCTTTAACGGAACGGAGCGTCCCGGCGCGGTGTATTTGGCGAGCGTTCTTGCCACCCATGCGCAGAAGGGCCTTCCCGCTTTCGGTATTTACGGATATGATGTGCAGGATGCGGACGCGATGGAGATTCCGGAGGACGTGGCGGAGAAGCTGCTGCGCTTCGGCCGGGCGGCGGTTGCGGTTGCCACCATGTGGGGAAAATCCTACCTGCAGATCGGTTCCATCTGTATGGGAATCGGCGGCTCC
>DWUW01000004.1 GCA_019120525.1 Candidatus Eisenbergiella stercorigallinarum
GGAAAAGGGGCAATGAGGGAGAAAAAGCTGCCGGCAGGCGTCTGCCGCCGGATGTCCGTTTTTTTCCTGGCCGGCTTCCTGGGCGGGCTGATAGCCGTCTTCGCCGGGCGGGAACGGCTGGTTGCGAATACGTTTTTTCTGGACCAGGTGAGTGTGAAAGGGGTTGGAGCCCTGGAAATTGACCGGAGAAGCTTCCTGCTGTACTGCCTTGGGCAGCGGATCCGTCCCGCGGCGCTTCTGGTACTGGCGTCGGCCGCGGGCATGGGAGGCGCGGCCTCCTGTCTGTTCCTGCTCTGGAGCGGCCTGTGCGCGGGCGTGGTTCTTTCCGTGCTGTCTATCCGGTATGGGATTGCCGGCGTTATTCTGTTCGCGGGAGGGATCCTTCCTCAGGTACTGCTGCTCGCGCCGGCATTCTGGTTCCTGTGCGGCTGGTGCATCAGTTCCAGGCCCAAAAGGGACGGCCTGCCCCTTCTTGTCTTCGGCGCGATCCTGTGCGGCTGCGTATTGGAGGGGTATGCGAACCCGACGGTCCTGAAATATGTTTTTCTTCTTCTTTCTGCCTGATCGTCCTTATTTTTTTCTTCCGATTTTCCCGGTTTGATGTTATACTGAATATGATATTGATTCGGAGAACGCTGACAGAGCGTCAGCCGCGGGCATATCGTGTAATGTCGTTGAGGCCGTTCGGCCGAAGTTTCGCAGAAAGGCAGTGTACAGTTGAAGGGATTTCAGAATATTCTTATGGAAAAAGCGATGGAAACGGGAAAAGCCGTCCTTCCGGTATTGGGGATCGTGCTTCTTCTGTGCTTCAGCATTGCTCCGATCTCTCCGGGGATCCTGATGGCATTTCTGGTTGGGGCGGTATTTCTGATGCTGGGAATGCTCCTCTTTTCGCTGGGGGTGGAGATGTCCATGACCCTGATGGGAGAGCGGGTGGGAACCTGTATGACGAAGACAAGGAAGCTCGGGATCGTGATCCTGATGGGCTTTGTGCTGGGCTTTATCATCACGGTGTCGGAACCGGACCTTCAGGTCCTGGCGGAGCAGGTTCCGTCGGTCCCCAATCTGATCCTGATCGTCGCGGTCGCGGTCGGAGTCGGTATATTTCTGGTCGTCGCGCTTCTGCGCATGCTTTTCAGTGTTGCCCTGCCGCCTCTTCTGGTGGCGTTTTATCTGGCTGTTTTCCTTCTTGCTTTTTTCGTCCCGGACAGCTTTCTGGCCGTTGCCTTCGATTCGGGAGGCGTTACGACCGGCCCGATGACGGTTCCGTTCATCATGGCGCTTGGCGTCGGTATTGCCTCCATCCGAAACGACCGCCACGCGTCCGACGACAGCTTCGGCCTTGTGGCGCTCTGTTCCATCGGCCCGATCCTGGCCGTCCTGATCCTGGGGCTGATCTACCTTCCGGAAAATCAGGAATATGTCCCGGACGCTATCCCGGAATTCTCCAGTTCTGTGGAGCTTGGCCGTTATTTCCTGGAGGAGCTGCCGGAATACATGAAGGAGATGGCAATCTCCCTGCTTCCGATCGTGCTGTTCTTCGTGCTGTTTCAGGTGATCTTCCGGCTCGTGCCGGGAAAGAGCCTGATCAGGATCGGGATCGGGCTGGTGTATACCTATGCGGGACTGGTGCTGTTTTTGACCGGTGTGAACGTGGGCTTCAGCCCGGCGGGAAATTATCTGGGCCAGGTGCTCGCAGCCCTGCCATACCGCTGGGTCATCGTTCCCATCGGCATGCTGATCGGGTATTTTATCGTGCGCGCGGAGCCCGCCGTATTCGTGCTCACGAAGCAGGTGGAGGAGATCACGGACGGCGCGATCTCCGCGGGGGCCATGGGACTGAGCCTTTCCATAGGCGTATCGGTTTCCCTCGGGCTTGCCATGGTACGGGTGCTGACCGGCCTTTCCATTTTCTGGTTCATCCTGCCCGGATATGCCCTTGCGCTCGGCCTTTCCTTTTTTGTCCCGAAGATTTTTACCGCCATCGCCTTCGACTCCGGCGGCGTGGCCTCCGGGCCGATGACAGCGACCTTCCTTCTCCCGTTTGCCATGGGAGCCTGTTCGGCGGTGGGTGGAAATATCATCACGGACGCCTTCGGCGTAGTGGCGATGGTGGCGATGACGCCGCTTATCACCATCCAGATCCTGGGGCTGGTATTCCGGGTGCGCGCGGCGAAGGCGGAAGGCGAAGGGCAGGAGGCGTATGTGTCTGCCTTTGAAGGAATGGGAGATATGGATATCATTGAACTGTAGAATGGAAACCGGCGCAACGGCGCAGATGGGAGCGGACGTGTGAGCAGTGTATATTGTATGGTGACGATAACGGGAAGAAATCACGGGGAGCAGTTCTCTTCCCTGTTCCGGACAGAGCATCTTCCGGTGATGCTGCTGACGCTGGGAAACGGGACGGCGAGCAGCGAGATGCTGGATTATTTCGGCATGGAGAGCCGGGAAAAGATCGTGATCTTTACCCTGGTTACGCTGGAGTCCTGGAGACATGTGAAGGGGCAGATGGAAAAGAAGCTGAACATTGATGTCCCGGGGACGGGAATTTCCTTTCTCATCCCCCTCAGCAGCGTGGGCGGAGGAAAAGCGTTCCGGTATCTTCTTGCCGGGCAGGAATATGAAAAGGAGGAGGAATCGGAATTGAAAAATACGGAGTATGAGCTTCTGATCGTGATCTCCAATTACGGATATAATAACCTGGTCATGGAGGCTGCGAGGGAAGCCGGCGCAGGCGGGGGTACGGTGGTGCATGCCAGAGGGACGGGCAGGGAACGGGCGGAAAAATTCTTCGGCGTGACGCTGGCGGAGGAGAAGGAGATGACCTTCATTGTGACCAGGACGGAAAAAAAG
>DWUW01000077.1 GCA_019120525.1 Candidatus Eisenbergiella stercorigallinarum
GCTGCGCACGGTAAAAGACCTGCAGATCGACAGCGAACACATGATGGCAATCAGCCCGGACGAGGGCGGAACAAACCGCGCCATCTATCTGGCCAATGTGCTCGGCCTGGATATGGGTATGTTCTATAAGAGACGTGATTATACCCGCATCGTCAACGGCCGCAACCCCATTGTCGCCCATGAATTCCTGGGTTCCGATGTGGAAGGCAAGGACATGCTCATCATCGACGACATGATCTCCTCCGGCGAAAGTGTCCGTGAGGTCGCTGCAGCCCTGAAAAAGAGAAAAGCCCGCAAGATCTTTGTATGTTCCACCTTCGGCCTGTTCACCAACGGTCTGGACGCTTTCGATAAAGCTTACCAGGATGGCATCATCGACCGCGTACTGACTACCAACCTGATCTATCAGTCCCCGGAGCTTCTGGAGCGTGAATGGTATGTCAGCTGCAGCATGAGCAAATATGTTGCTTATCTGATCGATACGCTGAACCATGATACCTCCATCAGCGATCTGTTAAGCCCCAATGAAAAGATCCAGAAGCTTCTGTCCAAATATCGGAACGGAAAATTCTGATCCTTACGCGCCGTGTCTTTCACGGCGCTTTTTTCTTGCCATTTCTCTTTTTCCGTGGTATACTGCATCCTGTTGCAGGCCGCAAAAATAAGGTCTTTTCCCGGCCTGCCGCCGATTCCCGGCGTAAAATGAATCGAGTGTTCGAGACCTTCCACTCGTAAAACAAAACTAAAGGAGAAAAACAAATGAACAAGAAAAACATCCACCTGCTCACCCAGGCGGCGATGATCGCCGCCCTCTACGTTGTGCTCACCTTTATCGCCAACGCCTTCGGCCTCGCGAATTACGCGGTTCAGGTCCGTTTCTCAGAAGCCCTTACCATTCTTCCCCTGTTTACCCCCTCCGCTGTTCCCGGCCTGTTTCTCGGCTGCCTGATCAGCAATATCCTGACGGGCTGCGCCCTTCCCGATATCGTTTTCGGCTCGGCCGCTACGCTGATCGGGGCGCTCGGGACACGGAAGCTTGCGAAATGGTTTTCCCAAAAATCCTTTCCCGTAAACGCCCTTTTCGCCGCCCTGCCTCCCATACTGGCAAATACGGTCATCGTTCCCTTCGTCCTGCGTTACGCATATGGCATCCGTCCGCTCTGGCTTTCCTTCCTGACGGTTGGCGCGGGAGAGGTCATCTCCTGTGGGATCCTTGGACTGCTGCTCGCCTGCGCGCTGAACAGATACCGTTCCCGGCTTTTTTCATAAAGCTGCCCGTTTTTTTGATCGAAAAAGCTCTGCCGCACCCGGCATACAGGCCGGTCCGGCAGAGCTTTCTGTTATCTTTCCGCGAACGCTCGGGAGGCGTCACTGCTTCTGTTCTTTTACGTAAGAAACAAACACGTTTCCGTTTTCTTCAAACCGCGACGCGGCATCTTCCCGTCCTGTACGGGATATCCGGCCGGTTTCCGGCTCCAGAAGGATCACGTTGCGTTCCTCAAAGCCGATGATCAGGACGGCGCTTCCATCCTCCATAAGGGCAAGGACCGGGATATCGCGATCCGGATAATAAAGCACGCTTTCCAGGCTGCAGCCTGTCAGGTCCAATACCCGGACCTCCGGAAGGTTATCCTGCAGCACCTGGGAAACCGTATTTCCCTGTTCCAGCAGATATCCTGTATTTCTCGTTATCCCTTCATAGGAAAGGATCGCGTCCAGGCATACCTCCAGGCTTCCTCTTTCCTCATCAGAACCGGTCTCTTCGATTTCCGTGATCTGATTTGCCGTATGCAGCCGTTCCGCCCTCCAGATATATCCGCCATTCCGCGCCATCACGGAACCCGCTTCTTCTTCCGCCAGCGCAATGGCTTCCCGCGGTGTTGCCGCAAAAGAAACGCTGCCGTCCAGGCTGTATACATAGTAAAGCTCCACTGTCTCGCCGGATGGCGGGATCTCCACCTCCCTGCTCCCCTCATACAGCACCTCTCCCGGCGTAAGGATTTTCAGCTGTCCGGTTTTTACAGCGGTCCGAAGCTGGATCTCTGTCAGACGGTCGTCATTTTCTGTGGGAACCGTGATGACCGTATTGGTCCGCCCGTCTTCCGTCCTGCTGCTCACGATCTGGTCATCCTCACAGGCCGTATAATCTCCCTGCGCATTTTTTTCCACCCGCTTCAGGATGATCTGATTTCCGCTCATCTCACAGCCTGTCACATAATATCCCTCTTTTTCATAGGTCATCAATACCTTTCCGTTTTCATCCTGGATCCTTATCTGATACATGGGAAAAACCATGGCTCCGGTATCATCCCGGGACAGATCCGCCTGCCTGGCGATCCCATAAACCAGATCCTCTCCCATAAAACCCAGGGGAAGAATATAATTTCCGGCCCCGGCCGCAATTTCCGTCTGCTCCCCGGTGCTCAGGTTCATCAGGACCAGGGCTTCCGATTCGTATTTCCCCCCCTGCTGCCAGGCGATCATCCGGTTGCTCTCTGACACGCTGCACCCGTCCATGCTCAGGTTTTCCGCCGTAACCTCAGCCGTCAGGCTGTCCAGATGGATGCAGCAGATCTGATCGTTCAGGAACAGATACAGCTCATATTTCCCGTTAATATAGGCAAGCTGGTCGATCTGCGCCTTCAGGATCTGCGGAGACTGTCCGCTGGAGATATAGGCCAGCTCCTCCACCGTGTTGGCGGAACCATTGTAATAAAAGATCTGTGCCCCGCAGCTTCCCTGCCTGCGGCCGGAACTGATATAACCATATACCATGAAAAATATATTTCCGGCCTCATCCACCTGCAGGATCTTAAAATTACGGCCGTCCGGGAAAGCTCTTTCATCCAGGCTGTCCATATCATGGAAGGAAAACAGCCTCGCCAGCCTGTTTTCCGCCACGTCCAGGCTGTAAAGCACGCCATTCTGGGCAAACGCTGCAATGCTCCCGCCTTCGCTTTCCTCCATCTCCACGTCGGTATCCCTTATCCCAAGCACCACTTCCTCGTTCACAAAGGAGGAGGCGTCCTCCGGAAAATATTCGCTCATGGTCCGCTCATAATCCAGCAGATACATTCTTTCCTCGCCGCTTCTGATCCGGTAGACTTCCTTTACAAAGGCGTACTTTTCCCGCTCATATCGGGTATAGCTCACCAGATACTCCACCGTGACCGCCGCCGTCTGTTCCGTCATATCCAGGATGGTATATACCGGTTCCGTTTCCCGGCGTACATCCAGGCTTCCCCAGCCCAGCTGATCCAGGCTGCTGTGGATCGTCACATGGCTCAGAGTGGTATTATCCGCGCCGGAATTCGTTTCCA
>DWUW01000078.1 GCA_019120525.1 Candidatus Eisenbergiella stercorigallinarum
CGGAAGGAGTATCTGGACAGGAAGGAGCCCATCCATTTCCGCAGGCTGAAAATCGACGACCTTACGGGGGAGACCAGTTCCGAGTTCGATACGAAGGTTACCGTTGTATATACCAATCACGGAAGGGAAAAAACCTTCGCCGCGGTGGGCAACGGCCCCATCGACGCGGTGCAGAGAGGGCTTCAGATGGAGCTTGGCGTGAAGATGCGGATCCTGGATTACGAAGAACACGCCCTGCAGAGCGGCGCCAATTCCCAGGCGGCGGCGTATATCCATCTGCTGGATGGGGATACCGGCCGCGTGACCTACGGCGTGGGCGTGAGCTCCAACATTACCCGCGCTTCCGTCCGGGCGATCTTCTCGGCGGTGAACAGGCTGGAGCTTGGAGGAAAGGCATAAGGGCCGCGCGCCCCATGCCGGTATCCTCCGGATAACATGCCGTCAGGAGGAGGATCTTATCCGGACATCATAAAGCGGACAGGCCGGGAGCCGGCTGGCGTATCTTCCTCGCCCAGCCGGCTCCCGGCCTGTCCTTCTTTTCTTCCGCTTGTTATTTCGGATCAGTCATACCCGAACTCGTCGCCATCCTGCACGATGCAGATCATGGTCTTTCCGGTGTTGAGCTCGATCTCATTTCCGTTGTCGTCATAGTATCTGGTGGGCTCGTAGTCCGCGGTCTTCTCCCAGGTAACATGGATGCCCCGGCCGTTGGTGAAGAAATAACCGTCCCTGGTATTGTCGTGAACCTGGAAGGCCAGGTATCCGTTGTCGTCCCTCTGCTCATAATAGGCGAACTGAACCAGAACGTTTTTAAAGGCAAGCTGCTGATTGTCGAAGGCGGCGTCCACATGAGGCTCGCCATATTCATACCGGTAGAACAGCCCGTCCTCTTCATTGTATTCAAAATAGGTATCGGAGACCGGATAGCAGGCGGACATATCGATCTTTTTCACGGCAAAGGAGTTCTCGTACTGCTCCAGGGTATTCGGTGAGGACTCGGACGCAAATTTGAAATGGTCCGGATTGTAATAATCCTCCCGGTAGGTCTTGGAGTAGCCGAAGTGCTCAAGCGCTTCATTGGCCCCTTCCGCGCTCAGATAGGCGTTCTGGGGAGCCTTTCTGTCGCTGGAACGGAAATAGGCGCCGTCAAAAAGCCCTTTCTTGCCGGATTCGCCGTAGCCGGCTCCGGTAACATTTTCCGTGCTGCTCTTCTCTATCACATCCTCAATGTAATAGGGGCCGCCATAGTGGAAAAGAATGGCATCCCATTCAAAGGACCAGTAGGCATAATAATCGCGAAGGCTCCTCACGTTTCCGATCCGCGTCATATCCTCTCTGTCCCAGTCTTTGATGACAGCCATCAGACGGGTAATGTTTCCTTCCACCTGGCATTCATAGAGAATGTCGGCCCGGGAAAGGCTGTAATGGGGAAGGGCGGGAGAATCATTGGGAACCATGACGGCGATGGGACGCTGGTCAGCGATCGCCCCGTCGATCCATTCATTGGTCAGGGTGCTGCGTACCATGCCTTCCTCAGGAGGGATATCCTCCGGCTCTGTTTCCGTTTCGGTCTCGGCCTGCGTCTCGGCAGGGACGCTTTCCGGGATGGCTTCCTCCGTGACGGAAGGGGTTTCTTCCGGGGCGCTTTCCTTTTTCCCGCAGCCCGTAAGGAGCATGGCGGAGGAAAGCCCAAGCAAAAGCAATACGCTCAGTTTTTTCATTTGAATACCTCACTTTCCTGAATATCGGTCCATGCCGTTTGATCCGGCGGCACTGTCTTCTATTATAGTCTACCGGAAGGGCGCTTGTCACTATGGAAAATGTGGATTTAACGAAAATTAAGAAATACACGGGGAAAGCCCGGGAAAATATCATGGCAAAGCACCGGCAGGTGTGATACAATAAAGCAGAACTGCCGGAAGGCAGACGATGGGATCGCGACAGGGCCGCCCGGAGGGCAAAGGCAGCTTTCCGGGCAGGCAGAGATTTTTAATATGGAGGAAGCTTATGAAGAAAATCATTGTGACCGGATGCAACGGGCAGCTTGGACGGGCTGTGAACCAGCTTTATCAGGGCAGGGAGGATCTCAGCTTTGTCAATACGGACGTGGGAGAGCTGGATATCACGAAGATCGACAGCGTGATGGAGCTGGCGAGGGAGGTGAAGCCCTATGCCATTATCAACTGCGCCGCCCATACCAATGTGGATAAATGTGAGACGGATTTTGACAACGCGTTCCGGATCAACGCCATCGGGGCCAGGAACCTTGCCATCGCTTCCAGGGAAACGGGGGCGAAGCTGGTGCACATTTCGACGGATTATGTGTTTGACGGGAAGAACCGGGAGCTTCCGTATGTGGAGACGGATGCGGTGGATCCCCAGAGCGCGTACGGGAGCACGAAGCTTGCGGGAGAGAATTTTGTTAAGGATTTTGCCGACAGGTATTTCATCCTGCGTACGGCGTGGCTGTATGGGGATGGGAAGAATTTTGCCAGGACCATGCTCCGGCTTTCCGAAACCCATGATAAGATTACGGTGGTGAACGACCAGGTAGGTTCTCCGACCAGCGCTTCGGAGCTCGCGAAGGCGATTGACGCGCTTCTGTTCACGGAGAACTACGGCCTGTTCCATGCGACCTGTGAAGGGAGCTGCTGCTGGGCTGATTTCGCGAGGGAGGTGCTCCGGCTGGCGGGGAAAAAGACACAGATCGTGGATGTGACTACGGAGGAATATGGAGCCGCGGCTCCGCGTCCGGCTTACAGCATTCTGGAGAACCGGATGTTCAAGCTGACCACGGATTTTATGTTCGCGGACTGGCATGACGCGATCGCGGAATATATGAAGGGAGAGGCGGTCTGAACGCGGAAAGGAGGACGGACGCCTCCTGACGGGAAAGAAACGGGGAATCCGATAGAAAAAGCAGAGGGCTGCCGTACCGGGGATGGAGAGCGTGATATGCTCGGGACATATCCACCGGCGCGGCAGCCCTTTTCCTGCGGCAGAGGCTGTCAGCCTTTCTGCCCGTCTCCGGAGCCGGGCCCGGACGGACAGGCATCCGGGGCTACCTCCAGCCCCGCGCACAGAAGAAGGGGCATGGACAGGATCAGGGGATAGGCGTAACGCAGGTCCGCCGCCACAGGCGTCGCGATGCAGAGGGTAAGGACCAGGGCGAAAAAGGGGACGAACAGCAGGCAGTTGCGTCTCTTTCCGTTCAGCGCGCAGTTCGCGCACCAGAAAATGGCCGCCCAGGTAAAGGCGCCGATGCTGTAGAGCAGCCCATAGAGAGGGAAAAGGGTGTAAAGCTTGTTCAGGATCTCCACCACCTTCCAGGCGGCAGTGCCGCTCAGGACGGACTGCCCGGAAAGGCCGAGATCGTTGGGGGAAATGCTTTCGTTTACGGTAAGGCCGGGATCTCCCGGATACCAGTAGCCATGGGTCTGGTCCGAGAAGGCGTTCCAGTAATCCAGCGGATAACGCAGGCCGAGCGTAAGCCAGAGCTTCAGGTATTCTCCCTTGTGGGCTTCCAGATATTCCGGGTCGCCATACTGGATGAGGGCTTTTACGGGATCTGACAGCTCCGGCTGATAATAATCGGCGATGGAAGCATAATCTACGGTCCGGTCCAGAAGGCGGATCTCTTCCTGTGTCAGAGCCCGTCCTTCCCGGACCACGCGGGCAATCTGCTGGGCGGGGATGGAAAGGGACTCGGAAAAAGCCGGTTTTGCCACATCGAGCGCCCGGTAAACAGGGCCTTTGATACCCAGGGCGAGCACGGCGACAAGAAGGATGCCGGGAAGGAGGATCCGGCATTCCCTGCGCAGGACGATGAGCAGGAAAGGGGCGGTAAGCAGGAACACGTACAGCCCGTTGGACCGGAAAAGGCAGACCAGCAGACCGGAGAAAAGGAGCAGCAGGACCGGCCCGGGCGCTTCCCGGAAGCGTTTCCCGCGGGAGTACAGGTGAAGGAGCCGGTAGATCCCAAGGGCGAACAGAAGCAGAAAGCCGGAGAAAAGGACATCCTTCCACATGGTAACGGCAAAGCTTCCGTTATAAGGGACGCAGGCGTAAAAGGCGAGAAAAAGGAAGCACAGCTTTTTTCCCGCGCCATAGCGGTACAGCACGCACAGACAGTAGCACAGGAGAAGCGCCATCAGGAGCATCTGGAATACGGTGTAGCAGGCGATGGCCGCATAGGTATTGTGGAAAACAGCCATCCCTAACGTGAGGCAGAGCCGGATGAGCAGGGTATGGGCGAAAGGATGATGGTCGCTGCAGGCGGACAGGCCCATGGCCTGGCTGTACTGGCTGAGGCTGTCCGGCGTCATAACGCCCGGGAAATTATACAGAAACCAGGGAAGCCAGCAGCACAGCAGGATGACCGGGAGCAGCAGCTTCAGCTGACGGGGAAGCTGCTGCTCCTGGAAATGGGGGTTTTTAAACCCGAGGATCCGCTGCGTCCGTTTCCCCAGATAGAAAAACAGAAGCCGCAGCCCGTGAAAGAACAGGAAAAATAAACCGGCCGCGCCAAGCAGCAGGCTTACCGCCTGAAAAAGCGGGCTGGCCAGTCCCTCCGTGAGCCGTGCGTATTCGCGGGAAAGACAGAGGAGGGAGAAAAAAAGGCCGAGAAAAAGGCTGGCTGCGCGCCGTTTCTTTTCGGAAAGGGAAAACACCAGACGGCGTCCGTCTTTGGAGGAAAGGCTCCCACGCTCGTTTGCCTTATCCGTAAGAAAGAGAGGGAAACACAGCAGAAAGAAAACAAGAGGAAAGATGCTGGTGGCCGGAAGGGAACAGATGCGGGTAAGGGCATAGCAAGAAAACCAGGCCTCCAGCGCGGCTGAAATTTTGCGGAAGTTCCTTTTTTCGATCATATCTTTTATCCTTCCTTTCCTGGACGCGCCTGCAAAGGGGACGCGGCCGGAGAACAGAGTTTACCAGTTCCTGCGGTATTCCAGAGGCGTCATCCCTTCTGACCTGCGGAAGACCTTGATAAAATAGCCGGCGTCCGAAAAACCGCAGGCTGTGGCGATCCCTTCGATAGAACCGTCGGAAAAGCGAAGCAGGGATTTGGCGTGGGAAAGCCTTCTTGCCGTCAGGTCGTTCCCGATCGTGATCCCGTAATGCTTTTTATATTCTCTGGAGAGATGGTACTTGCTGATGAAGAAACGGGAAGACAGCTGCTCCAGGGAGATCTTTTCCATATAGTGCTCCTCCAGATACTGCCTGACGGAAAGGAGCTTTGGCGACAGGGAATCCTCCCTGTCGGTTCCCGGACGGCCTTCCGTGAAGCAGAGGGTGATCAGGTCCGTCAGATACCGATGGGCGTACAGCTCCATCAGGGAAGGCTTTTCATGCATCAGTCCGTATAAAGCGGTTAAACTGTCCGTAAAGGGAGCGGTATCCGCGGGGTGGAAAATGGAATTCCGTTCCTGGGACTGGTAGATCCTGTAAAAATCATCCGCCCCGTTCCCGTTGAAATGCACCCACATCAGGGTCCAGGGATGCTCTGCCGTGCTCTCGTGCGCGTACTGGTTCCGGCAGTTGATATAGACGCAGTCCCCGGCCTTGATGAAATGCCTTTTCCCCCGGTAGGTCAGATAGCCTTCTCCCTTCCTTACGGCAAGGAACAGGTAAGAGCTCAGATTTTCCCGGGAGCTGATATGCGGCTCCATGGAAGTCAGCGTACCGATCTCCTGGACATAAAGATAATGGGATTTTGCGTAGGAGGAAGGGGTGGCGAGCACCCGGTCCGATACAGATTTTGCCATCGGGCTCCTTTCCGCAGGGCGGGACAGGCTGGAAAGAAAAGTCCCGGACCGGCACGGGGATGTGCCGGAACCCCGCTTTTTTCCTATTATACTCCCAAATCCGCCTGATAGCAATAAAATCCCATTTGTCGGCAAGATAGTAAATTGTCAGCAGGAAAACGGCATGGTATAGTGTGCAAGGATTTACAACAGGAAAGCATGTTTCGGAAAGGAGAAACGGAAAATATGAAAAATGTGGCTTTGATAACGGGAGTAAACGGGCAGGATGGCTCCTATCTCGCGGAGTTTTTGCTGGAAAAGGGATATGAGGTGCACGGGCTGGTGAGACGGCACAGCATTTCCGTGACAGCAAGGATTGACCATCTGCTGCATTCGCCCTATAATAATGTCAAGTTTTTCCTGCATTACGCGGATACCACGGATTCCAGCGGCCTGATGCGGCTGATGGCGGAGATCCGGCCGACGGAGGTGTATAATCTGGCAGCCCAGTCCCATGTGGGGATTTCCTTTGAGGTACCGGAGTATACGGCGGACGCCACGGGGATCAGCACGCTGAAGCTTCTGGAGGCGATCCGCATCAACGGCGGCCCCTGCCGCTTCTACCAGGCGTCCACCTCGGAGCTGTTCGGCGGCCTGCCTGAGACCGCGCCCCAGAGTGAGAAGACCCCGTTTTACCCCAAAAGCCCTTACGGAGTGGCAAAGCTGTATTCCTACTGGATTACCGTAAACTATCGGGAATCCTATAATATGTTTGCCTGCAACGGGATCCTGTTCAATCACGAATCGCCCAGAAGAGGGGAAAATTTCGTGACGAGAAAGATCACGCTGGCGATCGCCAACATCCTTGCGGGAAGGCAGGAGAAGCTGTCCCTGGGCAACATGAACGCCAAGCGTGACTGGGGATTCGCGGGGGATTATGTGGAAGGCATGTGGTTGATGCTGCAGCAGGAGAAGCCGGGCGACTATGTGCTCGCCACCAATGAGACGCATACGGTACGGGAGTTCGTCGAGGCCGCGTTTTTGGAGGTGGGGATCCGGATCCGCTGGGAAGGCGAAGGGGTGCGCGAAAAGGGCTATGATTCGGATACCGGCCGCCTGCTGGTGGATGTAAACCCGGAATTTTACCGTCCGGCGGAGGTGGAATTCCTCTGGGGCAACTGCGAGAAGGCGGAGAGAGAGCTCGGCTGGAAGCGGAAGGTGGATTTCAGGGGGCTTGTGGCGATGATGATGAACGCGGACATGAAGGCGGTGGCCGGAGTGAGCTGCGAAGAATATAAAAACGGTAGGAAGTAAAAAAGAATGCTGTCTGTGCTGCTGAACTGGTGCTTTATCTTCATAACGGCTTTCCTGACAGGCTTTGCGGCCCTTCTCCCTTTTGGGCGGTTTGGGTACCGCGTGCGGCGGGATACGGATGTGATCGTGGCGGGGCTTGCCGTCCTTACGGTATACGCGCAGGCCTTCAGCCTGTTTGCCGGAGTGGGGATGGCCGCGGTGCTCTTTCTTGTTCTGTTCTGTACAGGGGCGGCTGTGCTCCTGCGCAAAAGGATCCTGGAATACGGAAAAAGGAGAAAGGCGGAAGGATGGGGCCTGACACCGGCCAGGGCAGCGGCGGCGGTATTTTTGGTCCTGCTTTTTTCCTGCGGGACGTCCCGCGGTTTCATGCATGTGGATACGGATCTGTACCATGCGCAGGCGATACGCTGGATCGAGGAATATGGCGTGGTCCCGGGACTTGGCTGCCTGCACAGCCGCTTTGCCTATAACAGCGCGTCCTTTGCCCTCAGCGCGCTGTTTTCCATGCGGTGGCTTTTCGGGGAGCCCATGCATACGGTGCAGGGCTTCCTGGCGCTGACCGTAGGGATCCAGTGTATCGCAGGGCTGGGGAAAGCGGGGAACGGGAGGCGTATCCGGATATCTGATTTCCTGCGGCTGGGCGCTGTTTATTATCTGACGGTCCTGTTCGGGGAAATGGTTTCCCCGGCGACGGACTATTTTGCCATGCTGCTGGTCTTCTATGTCCTGATCGCGTGGCTGGACGAGCTGGAGGCGGGAGAACGGCATGCGGCTCCCTACGCGCTGCTCTCTCTCCTTCTCGTTTTTACGGCGACGGTAAAGCTCTCCGCGGCGGTCATGCTTCTGCTTGTCCTTAAGCCGGC
>DWUW01000079.1 GCA_019120525.1 Candidatus Eisenbergiella stercorigallinarum
AGGTCAGACGCATCCAGGCCGCCGAGCGGAAAATGCGGACATTGGAAAAATCATCCGACAGCGCCCAGACGCAGGGATTGAGCCAGCAAAGCTGCCAGTCGTCCGCCCAGACGGTCAGGCTCAGCCCGGCGAAGGCGGCAAACAGCACCAGAGAAAGGTCCGCCCGTCCGGTAAACTGCCAGGCGGAGGATACGGCCAGAATCCCCAGCGGGAGAGCAAGCCCCATAAACAGAAGCCAGGCAGGCACATAGTCTCTCAGATCAAAGACCGCGCCGGTCAGTCCCCGGCAGACAGGAAGCCAGACAAGCATGGTAAGAGCCAGCGTCAGCGCCGCAGCAGCAAGCAGGGCCGCAACACGCGCAGCCGCCATGTCCAGCGGGGAAATCACCGCGTCCACAAGCACGTCCACCCGGTTTCGTCCGGCCCGGTCCAGCTCATACAGCGCAAGCAGGCCGAACAGAATCCCGCCCGCCGCACCGCCCGCGAGGGCAGGATTTGCCAGATACAGAGAGAGCATGGTTTCCGAGGAAGCCGGTTTATACCATGCAAGCCCCGCCGCGGGGGAGACCGCCGTAAGAAGCATGACGAGCCAGGTCAGACGGCTTTTCAGAAGCCGTCCCAGCTCCGAGGAAAAAAGCCATATGTAATTTTTCGATGAAAAACGAAGTTTTTTCATTGTGCCGCCTCCCTGGAAATGAGATACAGATAAGCGTCCTCCAGCGTCGGCTCCTCCGCCCTGGCATAATCCGGAAGAAGATCCCCGACCGCCCGGCAGCGGATTCCCTGGCCGGTGTTGACCCGCGCGGTGATGGAAAGGCCGCGCTCCTGTGCCGCGTCCTTTTCCCAGAACACGCCCACATGCCCCTCGGCCGAGCGGATGAGCTGCTCCGGCGTTCCGGCGAACAGGATCCGGCCATGGTGGATGACTACGATCTGACCGCATACGGACTGCACGTCCTCAATGATATGGGTGGAGAGCAGCACCAGCCGGTTTTGCGCCATATGGGAAAACAGGTTCCGGAAATGAATGCGTTCCTCCGGGTCCAGCCCCACCGTGGGCTCGTCGAAGATCAGAAGCCGGGGATTTCCAAGAAGCGCCTGGGCGATTCCCACCCGCTGGCGCTGGCCGCCGGATAGGGTGCGGATTTTTGCCTTCGCATTTTCTGTCAGATTGACCTGCCGGATCACCTCCCGGATTTCCTCCCCGGGTCTGCGAAGCCCCTTGAGGGCAGCCATGTAGTCCAGAAACTGGGTCACGCTCAGCTCATCAAACAGCCCGAAGTCCTGGGGCAGGTAGCCCAGATCTGCCTTCAGTTTCTGTTCTTTTTTTATGAGAGGCTGCCCGTCCAGCAGAATTTCGCCTCCTGTTGGCAGAAGTGCCGCCACCAGCAGCTTCATCAGCGTGGATTTGCCCGCGCCGTTGGGCCCGAGCAGGCCCACCAGACTGGGAGAGCGCAGATTGAGGCTGAGATTTTTCAGCGCCTGCTTTCCATTGGGATAGGTCATACTGACATTCTGAATATTGATTTCCATGTTTTCATCTCCTTTTTCCGCCGGCAGGCAGCGTCGAGATCATTGCGCTTCCTGCCGCTTTTTTCCTTTCGGATATCAGGAGAGTAACACGGTTCTGTGAAGAGAATATGGAGGCTGTCTGTGTTTTGAGTGAAGATCCGTTTTGGGGAAAACGCACCGTCACCCTCACCCCGTCCGCCGTGTTCTTAATGGCGCATTCCGCTCCATGCTGCTGCAGGATCAGCCTGACCAGATACAGTCCCAGCCCGCTGCCTCCTGTGCTGCGGTTTCGGGAGCCCTCTTCCCGATAAAAGGCATCGAACAGGCGGGGCAGCGCCTCCTCGCCGATCTGCACGCCGGTATTTTCCATGATCAGGACGGGGCGGCCTTCCCGCATCGCACAGTACACCCGGATTTCGGCCCCGGCGGGAGAGTAGAGGGCCGCGTTGGAAAGCAGATTTCCCACCGCCTTTTCCAGCAGGGAGGCATTCCCGGTGACAGTGATTCCCGGCGTGATCTGAGACAGAAGGCGCTGCGCCCGCTGCTCCAGAAGCTCCCTGCCGCAGTCCAGCTGCCGTTTTACAAGATCGGACAGATTCACGGTTTCCTGTTTGGGAACCGCGTCCGTCTCCAGACGTGAGATGGAGAGCATTTCCCGGATCAGGCCTTCCATCCGGCCCGTGATCTGCAGAGAGCGCAGCAGATATTTCTCCCGGTTCCGGTAAACGCCCACGCCCTCCAGCATGCCGGAAAGCTGTCCCTTCAGGATGGTGACCGGCGTTTTCAGCTCATGAGAAGCGGCGGAGAAAAAAGCCGTCCGCTTCCGTTCCTGCTCCCGTTCCCGCTCCATCTCGCCGCGAAGCGCCTGATTGGCGGCTTCCAGCTCCTTCAAAGCGGCTGACAGCCGCCCGGACATTTCATTCAGGCTGCGTCCCAGCTTTCCGATTTCATCCTTCCGGCTGTCCCCGCATTCCCAGCCGAAGTCCAGCCTGGCCATTTTTTCCGCAATGTCGCTGAGACGGACGATGGGGCGGGTAATATAGCGGGAATAAAACAGGGCGCACAGAAAGGAGAAGAAAAGAAGCGCAAGCAGAAGCCAGGGAGCGATCTGCGCCAACGCACGCACCGCCAGGTTTTCCGCCCGGATGCGCGGCGTGACATAGAGCATGAAGGCGTCCTCCTGATCCGCGAAATGTACCTCCGCGGCGATGGATGCGGAGATGGTCGGCTGCTCCGACAGGGTGACGGTCACCGCCGTGTCCGGATCTGCTTCGTATGCGGAGTAAGTAACGTAAGAATCTCCCGCCTCATCCGGGCGCTTCCAGGCGAGCAGAGAACCAGTCTCCATAGTGCTGCCGTCCGGTCCGGCAAGCATCACATTTGCTCCCGTCGCGCGGATGAACGCGTCCAGCAGAGGGCCGCTGTCCGCCAGGGCGGTATCTGCCAGCCGCTCCGCGAGCCGGTCCGTCTGCCGGGCCAGATCGTCGTTGACCACCGCAGTGTAGGTGCTCGGAGCGGCCCACGCGATCAGCCCGAAGGCAACGCCTCCCGCACTCAAAAGAAGCAGAAGCGTGATGAGAAAAATCCGGAAGGTCAAACTCTCAGCCAGCTTCCTTCGCAGCACGATAGCCCACCCCCCTTACCGTTTCGATATAGTCCCGGTTCAGCTTATGGCGGAGATTCTTGATATGGCTGTCCACCACGCGCTCCTCCACATAGGAATCATACCCCCAGATCCGGGAAAGCAGCATCTCCCTCGTAAACACCCGTCCGGGAGATGCCAGAAAAAGCCGCAGAAGTTCAAACTCCCTTGTGGTCAGCTCCAGCGGCTGTCCTTCTAACAGGGCCTCTCTGGTATCCGGATCCACAACCAGATCCCGGTAACACAGGCAGTCCGCCCGCTCCGCAGCCCCTTTGTTTCTTCGCAGGATCACGCGGATCTTCTCCAACAGAACGGGCATGGAAAAGGGCTTGGTCACATAGTCGTCAATGTCCAGCCCGAAGCCCCGAAGCTGATCCGCCTCTTCATCCAGAGCCGTAAGCATCACGACCGGAACCTGAGACTGCCTCCGGATCATCTCACACACGCCGAACCCGTCGATTTACGGAAGACACACATCCAAAAGCACCAGATCGAATGGCCGCGCCTGAAACAGCGACAGCGCCTCCACCCCGTCCGCCGCGGCGGCGGTCTCATATCCCGCGTCCCGCAGATAGGCGCAGAGCAGCTCCTGAATATCCGGTTCGTCCTCCACAATCAGAATTTTCTTCATGTTCCTTTTTTCCTTCCATATATGATTTAAAAATGAAGCGCAGGGTATGATTTAGAAATATAGCACAGGATTGTGAATTTCTGATGGAGAAGCCGACGGTTTTATGCTATGCTAAAGGAAAATCTATCTATGCCCGGTTCCCATAAAAGGACTCCGAAATGGAAGAAAGGGCATCCTGCCAGAGCAGGTCAGGAAAAGGAGGAACATTCTTTGAAAATAAACACACTTATCCTGAATCATTTTATGTTATTTGAAAATGCAGAGTTTAACTGGTCAAAGAATATCAATATCATCTGCGGAGAAAACAGCACCGGAAAAACTACGCTGCTGAAAGTGATGTATTCCATACT
>DWUW01000080.1 GCA_019120525.1 Candidatus Eisenbergiella stercorigallinarum
ACTAAGACTTCCCACACCAATAAGGTGTGTTGAACCTTGAAAATTCAATATTTCAGCCAATAAAAAAGGCATAAATACGTTCCGTTTGCTATAATGGAATTGCCAGAAACCATTTTCACAAAGGAGATTTATGCCATGTCCATTATATCACAGAACAACACCAAAGAGGTAGCTTTACTTGACTGTATCCAAAGATTTTTTTCAAAACACCATATTGGAAAACTACTGGCTAAATGCAATGGCACGAAGGAAAAAGGCGTCCCCGCCATTTCTCTTTTAAGGTATAAGCTTGGAAATATCTTCCTGGGGCGAAGCATGTATATGCAGCAGCGCAGTGGTTCCTTCAAGGAAGGATTCTCTAAAAATACTTTTTACCGTTTCCTGAATTCCACAAAGACAAACTGGCTTCGTTTCACTTCTCTTCTTGCGGCAGATATCGTCAACAATGATCTGAAGGATCTTACAGATGAAAAGCGCACCAATGTCTTTATTGTAGATGACAGCCTTTTTAACCGGTCCAGCTGTAAAAAAACAGAACTGGGATCCTGTGTTTTTGATCATACCGATATGACCTATAAAAAGGGATACCGTATGCTTACACTCAGTTGGAGTGACGGGAATACCCTGATCCCGGTGAACAGCTGCCTGGTCGCATCTTCAAAAGAGTCCAATGTCATCGGGCCTGTCCATACATTTGATCAGCGGACCATTGCCGGGAAACGCAGAAAGCTGGCCCAGACCAAAGCCCCTGAAGTCATGCTCACGCTTCTGGATACTGCTGCATCTTCCGGATTATCAGCGGATTATGTCCTGTTCGACTGCTGGTTTGCCAATCCGGCACAGATGACCGCCATAAAATCCAGAAACATGGATGTCATTGCCATGGTTAAGAAAAGCAGTCGGATCAAGTACGGATACAAAGGCGAACAACTGAACATCAAGGAAATTTATTCCAGAAACAAGAAGCGCCGCGGCAGATCAAAATATCTGCTTTCTGTTGATATCCTGCTTGGGAAAAAGAATCCTATCCCGGCGAAAATCGTATGTGTGCGCAATAAGGCGAACCGGAAGGACTGGCTTGCGCTCCTCTGCACAAATCCGGATCTTTCCGAAGAAGAGATCATCCGTATTTATGGCAAACGCTGGCAGATTGAAGTATTCTTCAAAACCTGCAAATCCATGCTGAATCTGATCGGGGAATGCCACAGCCTTTCCTATGATGCACTGACTGCACATACAGCGATTGTTTTTACCAGATATATGTTACTTGCTCTGGAGCAGCGTCAAAACGAAGACCAGAGAACACTTGGAGAACTGTTCTTCTACCTGGTGGATGAAATGGCGGATATTACGTTTTCCAGATCTCTTTGCATTCTGATGGAGGCTTTCATGGCAAGTCTTCAGGAGATATTAAAGCTCAGTGAGAATCAGCTGGCAGTATTTACAGCTGATTTTGAAGCTCGTCTGCCAGAATATCTGAGAAGCGCGCTCCACCCTGTAGCTATAGCAGCATAAATCTCTATTTTGTTAGCTGAAATATTGAATTTTCAAGGTGCGAAGCCCATTTAAGGTATGGGAAGTCTTAGTTACTGATCTTATCGCAAAATAAAAAGTCGCAAAGGAAGCGTCTGCGGCCATATGCCACTGCGCTCCTTTGCGACTAGGAGTAGTATAGTACAGTTTTTCCTATTTGTAAATCCTTATTTTTTCCCAGAGCTGTCCGATCCTCTGTGATCAACGCTCCGTCACGGCATTGGAACGCATTGCGATCTCCCTTGTCCGCCCTCCGATCTCAAGCAGACAGCTTACGCCCGTTTCCAGGTCCGGGCTGGTGAACACAACGGAGCTTCCCCGTTTTACGGCCGTACCGGAAAACAGCAGCCTGCCCGTCTCATCAGAAATCCGGATCTCCTCTCCGGGCCCGTAAACGAAATCCAGAAAACAGAGGAAGGAGGGCTGACGGGAGTTTTCCGAAAAAGTCACCGCCATACCGGAGCTTCCCGCTGCCAATACCGTTCCGCCGTTTACGATACAGTCACCGCCATTCTCGCTCCCATAATCCAGCGCCCCGTTCAGGTCGTCTTCCGGCCCGAAGATCACGGTCGTCCCGCCTTCAAAGATCAGATCTCCGTTGGAATCCACCCCGTCCCCATCCGCGTCAATGAAGATGCTGCCTCCCGAAATATACAGGCAGGGAAGGACCCTTTTTTCTCCTTTTCCTTCCGGCTCCCCATTGGCATTGATGCCGTCGTCGGAGGCGACAATAGAAAGCTCCCCGCCTGTGATCCGTACCTGATTCGCCTCAAGCCCCTCTACGGAATCCATGACCCGGACCGTACCGCCGTCCACCGTCAGCTCCTGATCCGCATGGATCCCCTTTTCAACGGTATCGATCCTGAGCGTTCCTCCAGAGATCCGGGCATATCGGTTGGAATGAAAGGCGTCGTCCCCTGTCTCTGTCCGGACCGTGCCGCCGGAAATTTCCAGGCTCTCATCCGTCTGAAAGCCCTTTTCCCCGCACCGGGCCAGAATGCTTCCTCCCGCGACGCTCAGCGTTTCCTCCGCCTTAAAGCCGTCTTTTCGCGTTTCCGCCGTTATAGTCCCTCCCGTCAGGAAAAGCGATCTTCTGCTTTGCAGTCCATGTCCGGTCTCTCCCGTCACCGTCAGCGCGCCGGTCCCCCCTACGGTCAGGCTGCTCTCTGAAAAAATGACCGCATCTTCCGCGTTTTCTTCCGGCGCTTTTTCCGGGTCCTCCCGGCTCTGCAGAAGGTTTTCCGTCCCCTCTTCCAGCCATATCTCCGTCTGCGCGGCCCCGTTCACATAAATCGCCGCGTCCCCATCCTTTATGATGGATGCCCCGTCCAGGATCAGGGCCACTTCTTTTCCCGGCGCGTCCACATACAGCTGGCCTCCCGTAAGGCTGCCGGTGACGCGGTAGCTCCCGCCCTCAGATATGACGATCCGGCGGCCGCTTTCTTCCGCCCCCGGGCCAAGGATCCTGTTTGTTTCCCGTCCCAGTTCGATCCGGGTCTCCTTCC
This sequence comes from Candidatus Eisenbergiella stercorigallinarum, assembly GCA_019120525.1. GTDB lineage: Bacteria > Bacillota > Clostridia > Lachnospirales > Lachnospiraceae > Eisenbergiella > Eisenbergiella stercorigallinarum. The sequence continues at coordinate 3,039 of DWUW01000080.1, forward strand.
CGGTAACTGTTCCGCCTGCGGGTAAAGCGCAGCATACCAAAAACAGCGTCAGGCAAAATGCTGCCGCCGCCAGAATCCCTGTTTTCATGACGGTTCTCCCGCCGCCTTCCTCAGCTTTCTTTTTCCTTCCCATACTCCTGAAAAAGTCCAATATCCATGCTTCCGGAACGGAATCCCTCCAGATCCAGCGTAACGTAAGAAAAATCCAGGCTCCGGATCCTTTCCGCGATCTCCTGCGCATGCTCCAGAAGCTTTCCCATGTCCCTTCGGTCCACTTCGATCCGGGCGGTATCTCCATGGGCACGCAGCCTCACATTATAAAAGCCAAGCTCTCTTAAAAACCGTTCTCCTTCATCCACCTGCCGCATCCGCTCCACGCAAAGCGCTGTCCCATAGGGGAAACGGGTGGCAAGGCATGGGGCGGAAGGGCGGTCTGCCACGGAGATCCCGTATTCCGCCGCCAGGGCACGGACCTTTCGCTTGGTCATTCCAAGCTCCAGCAGCGGGCTTCTGATCCCCAGCTCCTTTACCGCCCGCAGGCCCGGCCGGTAAACCTTCGTATCATCCGCATTGCTTCCCTCCAGGATGACGGGAATCCCCCGTTTCTCCGCTTCCTGCTTCAGGCTGGAAAAAAGGAATTTTTTGCAGCGATAGCAGCGGTCCGGCGGGTTATTTTCAATCCCCGCGTCCTTCAGCTCGTCGATCTCAACCGCCAGATACCTGGCTCCAAGCTCCCCTGCCACCCGCTTTGCCACCTCGGCATCCTGCGCCGGATGCAGGCTGGTGCGGACGGTGGCCGCGTAAACGGTCCGGCCGGCAGGATTCAGGCTCCGGCAGGCCGCAGCAAGCAGCAGGCCGCTGTCTACCCCGCCGGAAAAAGCCACCATGACAGCGTTTCCGGGAAGCTTCTCCATATAGCGTTCCAGCGTTTCCCTCATTCCGCCTCCCGGCTGCCGCATGCCTGCCTTACCATCTCATAAACCTCCTGGAAATTCCTTCCGTTTTTAACCGCAAGTTCCTTCACGCTGTCATATTCCGGATAATATTTTTCCTTTCCGCCGAACCGGCAGACCTTCACTCCGGCCTCCCCCAGAGGCGTCGCGACCCGGACATTCTCCCGTTCCAGCACCGTACGCTGCATATTTACCCTGCGGATGCCTATGGTGGTGGTTTCCGAAAAAATGATCTCCTCCAGCTTCTGTCGGTCCCCAGGATCGCAGATCACATTAAGCTGCCACGCAGGCCGGTTCTTTTTCATAAAAACAGGCGTATAATGCACATCCCTGGCGCCGGCTTCAAAAAGGCGTTCCATCACATAGCCCAGCATTTCTCCCGTACAGTCGTCGATGTTGCTCTCCAGCTTGCAGATCTCATCGCTCTTTTCAGACGCGTCTTCTATCAGCATGGCACGCAGGATGCTGGGACGTTCATACTGTCTTTTCCCCGCCCCCAGGCCGACCTTCTGAATGGTAAAGCGTTCCGGCAGCCGGCCGGAGGTCCGGACAGCCGCCACGATCGCCGCGCCGGTGGGGGTGACAAGCTCCCCCCGGATATCCGTGGGCTTCAGGACAAGGCCGTGCGTCTGCGCAATATTGGCCACCGCGGGAACCGGGATCGGTATCAGGCCGTGCTGGCATCTGACCATTCCGTTTCCCTCGCACAGATACGGCACGATCACCTCCGTCACATCCAGATCATCCAGGCAGACCGCTACTGCCACAATATCCACGATGGAATCCACCGCCCCCACCTCATGGAAATGTACCTGATTTCTGTCCACGCCGTGGGCCGCCGCCTCCGCATCCGCCAGAATATCAAAGATCCTGACGGCCGTTTCCCTGGCCCGCTCCGTCATATCCACCCGGGAAAGGATCTCCAGGATCTCCTTCATCCCGCGGTGTTCATGGGAATGGCCATGCCCATGCTCGTGGCCGTGCTCATGTTCATGGCTGTGCTCATGTTCATGGCCGTGCTCATGTTCGTGGCTGTGCCCATGTTCATGGCCGTGCCCGGGGATATCCTCATCCTCCTGTCCTCCGGCCGGCGTCCGGCTGCCGCCGAACAGATATTCCATATCGTGGTCATGGTTTTCATGGGCGGCATCCAGCCGCACGTCAAAATCACATACGTCCAGGCCTGATTTTTTCACCCGGCTGACGGCGGCTGAAAATCCATCCACCGGTAGGGAACGAAGCGCCCGTTCCAGAGGCTCTCTTCCTGCCCCAAGGTCCAGAAGCGCCGCAGCCGCCATATCTCCGCTGATGCCTGACATACATTCCAGATATAAACATTTTCCCATTTTTCTTTATCCCCGTATCCCGAATCCTGCCGGAGCGTCCGGCGCTCCGTCCTTTTATTTCACCGTCGTATTTCTTTCCGCAAGCCTGTTGATCTGCGTGGCCATATAGCCCGCGCCGTAGCCGTTGTCAATATTGAGCACGGCGATGCCGTTGGCACAGGAATTGATCATGGTTAAAAGGGCTGACAGCCCGTGCATGCTCGCCCCATATCCCACGGAAGTGGGGACCGCCAGCACAGGATTTGCCACCAGGCCTCCCAGCACGCTCGCCAGCGCCCCCTCCATCCCGGCGACGGCCACCACGCAGTTGGCGCTCTGGATCTGCTCCAGCCGGGACATCAGCCTGTGCAGGCCGCTCACGCCCACATCGTAAATCCGCTCCACCCGGCTTCCAAAATATTCCGCTGTCTGTGCCGCTTCCTCCGCCACGGGGATATCCGCCGTCCCGGCCGTACATACGGCGATCTTTCCGATATGCCGCTTTCCTTCCTTCTCGATCTTCAGGATCCGGGAAACGGGATCGTAACTGACCTGGGGAATTGCTTTCTTCACCAGCTCATACTGGTGCTGCGACGCCCTGGTACCGAACGCCTCCCCTTCCTCCTCATAAAGCCGCTGAAAGATCGAAAGCAGATGCTCATCCGCCTTTCCGCTGCAGAATACCACCTCCGCGAATCCGGAGCGAAGCTTCCTGTGCGTATCCAGCTTGGCATATTCCAGCTCTTCAAAGGGCTCCCGCCGGAAAAAAAGCTCCGTTTCCTCCAGGGACATTTCTCCGCTCTTATATTTTAAAAGCACTTCCTCAGCGTCCATCGTCATCCCTCCGTCCTGCCTTTTTCCCATTTTCTCAGCCTCACCGCCATATACTGCCGCCCGGGAAGCGTGATGCGGAAACGCCCGGAAAAAACGCCCTGTTTCTCAACGGTCATATTCCAGGTATCGATCACCTCCGCCTCAAAGGGGGTATCCTCATCCAGATAAAAATCCCGGAAGGACGGACGCATGAAGCTGTAATAAAACAGATAATAGCTGCATACCCGGTTCCCCGCTTCCCTCTGCGGCACGCCGCAGACCTCATCCCATTCCCTCCTGCGCGGCGCGAGCCCGCAGCCCGGCGTCTCTTTCAGGATGGAAAGAAGGAAGCGGACCCGTTTCCAGCTTTCCCCACGCAGCTGTCCTCCGTGGGACCACCAGAGCACCTCATCCCCGGCAAGGAAGGTCTCTCCGTGCTGCGGATACCCTCCCCGGCAGGCCGCCTCCCAGAAGCGGCGCACCATCTCCTCGCCGGTGATATTCCCCCAGCCATACTGAATGTTGCCCTCATAGGCGATCTCGTCCAGTACCACAGGCTTGCGGTAGCGCTCCCGCCATTCGTCCGTACATTCCGCCGTCCGGTACAGATCCTGTCTCTGGATGCTGCAATGCGTGACCCAGGGCCTGCTGTGATCGTAAAACGGCCCGCAGTTATGGATGGAACGCAGATGATGATAGGGATCCTTTTCACAGAGAATTCCCGCGAATCGCTCCCAGTCCGCCGTTGTTTTCTCCCGCATCAGATCGTATTCGTTGGCAAGCGCCCACCATACGTTATGGAAGGCGGAAAACCGGGCGGCCGCGTACTTCCAGTACAGCTCGTCCTGCTCCTTCGTCATGCGGGAAAATCCCCAGCGGTCATACGGATGCATCAGGATCAGGTCCGCTTCGATCCCAAGTTCTCCCAACGCCGCGATACATTTTTCAATATGCTGAAAATGCGCCGGCCGGAAACGGGTGAAATCCCAGCAGTTCCCCTCCGTTTTTCCCGTATACTCACCGAAATTCTCCTTTGTGAGCACACTGCTGTCCATGGGCGTCCCTTCATATGGATAAGATCTGGGTTCCCTCAGATTATAATCATAATGCTTGGGAAAAATGCAGAAACGGATCTTGTTGAATCCCGCCTCCTTCAGGCTATCTAGCGTCTCCCGGATCCTCTCATCCCCCTGAAGTTCCCAGACATAGCAGGTGGTTCCCACAGGATAAAAGGGCGTTCCGTCCTCATATGCGAAGTGCCAGGTATCCGACACCCGCACCGGGCCGTGGTTTCCGGCTTCAGCGGGCCGTACCGTAAAGCATCCTTCCGCCTTTTCCCGGAGGAAATCGGCCTCGATCTCAAACTGGTACTCCCCTTCAAAGGAAGGCATGAACCGGACCACATAACGGCCTTCTCCGTCATAAAATCCTTCCGCTTCCCTGCTCTCCCCATTTCCCCAAAAATGTCCCCTGATCCAGTGCTCCGTAAACGGATTTCCCTCCTGCGGGCCGTTTACGGCCACTTCCTGCATACCCCACCGGGATACCTGCGGGGCGTATATGGCTCTTCCCATGATACCGAACCTTCCTTTCCTGCGGGATCTGTTCTTTCCGGGCCGCAGCCCAGCTCCCATAATGCTTTCATTTTATCATGGGACATTCCCGCACGCAAGGGCGTGCGGGGGCGGGGTTCCTTTCCCTTTGCGGGAGCGGGGTTACTTTCCCTTCTTCCCGCGAAGCGCATGCGCGATCAGACAGATCAGGATCACCGCCGCCATATCCGGAAGCGTATTCCCCACCGGAATGTCCACGGTCATCAGGAAGCGGTAGATCCCAAAGCCGATCAGCCAGATCAGCAGGTTTTCCCAGCCAAAGTCCTTCCTTTCCGCTTCTTTCTTCAGGAGGAAGGCGTCCGCGATCTGGACCGCGATCATGGGCGCGAATACGGAGCCGATCAGGTAAAGGAAATCCGTGATATCATCCATGGGAAACAGGATGGCCGCCAGGGTGCCGATCACCGTGACCGCGATTCCCACCTGCTTTCCCTTCATCCTGGGAAAAATGGATTCCCAGGACACACCGGCGGAATAGGCGTCTAGAAAGGTGGTGGTCACCGTGGAAAAAATGATGATCAGCAGGGCGGCGATCCCCAGGCCGGCCTTCACCATGATCGCGGCGATATCCGTCTCCCCGGTGAAAAGCGCGGCTCCCATTCCGATGATGTACATCCAGCAGCTCACCAGGCCGTAAACGATCACGCTGGCAGCCGTAGCCTTTACAGGCTTTTGGGCCTCGCGGGTATAGTCGCTGATCACGGGAAGCCAGGAAAGGGGCATTGCCACGGACAGCTCCACCGCCGCGCCGAAGGTCATGGCCTCTCCTGCCGCGGTCTGCCCCATGCCGTTTCCGAAGATCACAACACACAGGACGATGGTAAGAAGGAAAAGGGCCGCCATTGCCACCGTATTGAGCTTTCCAAGGTTGGTAACGCCGATGGCGATCCACAGGATGATCAGCGCGCCGATCACCAGGCACCATACCCAGGCGCCCGCATTCACGGTTCCGTTTGCCGCAAGCGCGCCGTCATAGATCATGATGCCCGTCCAGCCCACCAGCTGGAGCACGTTCAGAAAGGAAAACAGAAGCCCTCCCTTCTTTCCAAAGCTCATTTTTACGGTTTCCATGGCGCTTTTTCCTGTCCGTGCGCCGATCAGCCCGGCGGCGAACATCATGCAGCAGCCGATCAGGTGGCCCAGAAGGATCGCCGCGACGCCCTTTGCCATTCCCAGGGGAGCCAGATAGGTCCCTGTCAGGATCTCCGCGATGGAAACGCCCGCGCCGAACCAGATCAGGCCGTTTTCAAAGACGGAGGTTTTCTTCGTCAGTCCGTTTTTTCCTTCCGCGTTCATCTTTCCGGTCCCTCCATATACCTGCTTCTGATGTCAAAGCCGTGCGCCATGGGCCCGCTTCCCTTTCCCAGATCCAGCATGGCCGCCAGCGCGCCGGAAAGATAGGCCTTCGCCCGCTCCACCGCTTCCTCCAGACAGAAGCCCTTCGCCAGATTGGAGGCGATGGCGCTGGACAGGGTGCAGCCGGTTCCGTGGGTATTGGGATTGTCGATCCGCTTTCCGTAAAACCATTTCAGCTCTCCGTCCCGGTACAGAAGATCGTTGGCGTCATTGTGCTGATGGCCGCCCTTTACCAGGACGGCGCAGCGGCAGGCTTCCCCGATCCGGGCCGCCGCCCGCTCCATGTCCTCCGGGGTTCGCACCTGCATGCCCGAAAGGACCTCCGTCTCCGGAATGTTCGGCGTCAGCACATCCGCCATGGGAAGCAGCCTCTTTTTCAGCGTCTCCACCGCGTCTTCGCTGATCAGCCTGGCTCCGCTGGTCGCCACCATGACCGGGTCCACCACGATATTTTCCGCATGGTATTCCTCCAGCTTGTCCGCGATCGCTTCGATCAGGCCGGGCGAGGAAACCATTCCGATCTTCACGGCATCCGGACGGATATCCGTAAACACACAGTCCAGCTGCTGCTTCAAAAATTCAGGAGATACCTCCATAATTCCTGTTACGCCGGTCGTATTCTGCGCTGTCAGGGCCGTAACCGCACTCATGGCGAACACGCCGTTTGCGGTCATGGTCTTGATATCTGCCTGAATCCCGGCGCCTCCGCTGGAATCGCTTCCAGCGATCGTTAATGCTGTTTTCATCTGCAATTTCTCCTTTGTCTTTTTTCCTTTTACAGAATCCCGCACTAATTTTGTTAAGCGACAGAAGGTGGTGCCCCCGGTCTGCCGCTGGAAAAATCCCGCCGCCCTTCACCTTTGCGGCGCTCCGGCAATCTGTCCGGCAAGCGCGCGCAGCCTCGCGGCAGCCGCCTGTACATCCGGTTTCGCGAAAATGGCGCTGATCACAGCGATCCCGCTGATGCCGCTGCCCGCAAGCCGCAGCGCGTTCTCCTCCGTAATGCCGCCGATGGCGACCGCAGGAATGGGAACCGCGGCGCAGATCCGGCGAAGCGTTTCGTGCTCGATCTGCCTTGCGTCCGCCTTGGAGCCGGTGGGAAACACAGCCCCCACGCCGAGGTAATCCGCTCCGTCCTCCCAGGCCTTTTCCGCCTGCTCTACCGTCCTTGCGGAAACGCCGACGATCTTTCCCGGCCCCAGCCGCCTTCTGGCCTCTTTTGCCTCCATATCCTTCTGGCCCACGTGCACGCCGTCCGCATCGAGCCGAAGCGCCAGCTCCACATCATCGTTGATGATGAGCGGCACATGATAGCTCCGGCAGACCGTAAGGACCTGCTTTGCCTCCCGGTAAAGCTCCTCTCCTGTCAGCTTCTTTTCCCGAAGCTGAACACAGGTCGCGCCGCCCTTCAGGGCGTCCTCCACCCTTCCGGCAAGCGGCCGGTCTGTCTCCGCGCCCGAATCCGTGATGGCATACAGCAGCAGGGCTTCTCTTTTCAGGTGTCCTGTCCGTTCTCTTTCCATGCCTTCTTCACCTCCCTTCCAAAGCCGTTATGGCAAGGCCTCTCCCTCACAGAGCCCGAAACCGCGCCCTCTCTTCCAGTTCTTTTCCGCTCATCAGGAAAACGGCGTCGATGATCCGGTTCCGATAGGCCGCGTTTCCCTCGCCTTCCCGCATCCGCTCCCAGGCCAGCTCCCCGGCGGCACCCATGGCGCAGACCGCGCTGACAGCAGCTTCCAGCAGCTTCTCCGGGTTTGCGGCAAGATAAGCCGCCATCAGCCCCGAAAGCTGACAGCCGGTTCCGGTCACCCGGCTCATCTCGGGCCTTCCGTTTTCGATCAGATAGCATCTCTTTGCATCCGCCACCAGATCCAGGCTTCCCGTCATGGCGACAATGCATCCGGTCCGGGCGGAAAACGCCCTCACAAAAGCCGCGTCCCGTTCCAGCCCGGTTCCCGTCACCGCATCCGCTCCGTCCGCATCCACGCCGCCCTCCGTATGCCGCCCCGCGGCCAGGGCCCGGATCTCCGAAGCGTTTCCCCGAACAGCGGCAAAGCGGATCTCCTTCAGCAGCCGCAGCGCCGCTTCTCTGCGGAAGTCGCTTACGCCAACGCCCACCGGATCCAGGACCACCGGATGGCTCAGCTCGTTTGCCTTCCTTCCTGCCAGAAGCATCGCCTCCAGTCCCGTCTGATGCAGCTGGCCCAGATTCAGGTCCAGCCCCGCGCAGATCGAGGTGACCTGCGCCGCGTCCTCCGCCGCGTCCGCCATGATCGGGCTCGCCCCGCAGGCCAACAGTACATTCGCCACATCATTGATGGTCACATAATTGGTGATGCAGTGGACCAGCGGCGCCGTCCGCCTCACATTTTCCAGACATTCCTTCAGCATAAAGTCCTCATTCTCTCCTTTTCTCCGGGGCCAGCTCGCAGCGCTGCTGCTCCCTGTCCGTTGCCCGTCGAATATCCGTATGTCTGTGCAGGCAGGCCTGCCCATCCATACGGCTGCTCTCCGGGGCCAGCTCGCAGCTCCGCTGCTCCCTGTCCGTTGCCCGTCGAATATCCGTATGTCTGTGCAGGCAGGCCTGCCCATCCATACGGCTGCTCTCCGGGCTTATCGCGCAAAAAAACGGGCTTCCCGATCTGGGAATGCCCGCGCATACAAACTCTCTGTTTCCCTACGTTGGCATTACCCAAATCAGGTTAAGGGTCAAAGCGATTCAGCTTACTCTCAGCCCGCTTGATACGCAGGCTCCCCGTTTTATGTTCTTATCCCGTTTTCCGTTCGCCGGCAGTTCAGACAGCCTGTCCGGCACGCCGCCGTCCGCCTCACACGCGCTTCGCCTGGGGCTCCAGATTGCCCAGATAGATGTCAAACACCTTCATCCGCTTCATGGCCGTCACCAGCACCACAGCCAGAATGGTCCCGCCGCAGCTGGAGACAAAAAACGGAAGGATGAAGCCATACACCGCGCTCTCGCTTCCCATCAGCCAGGTGGCAACCGGCCAGCTTAAAAGCCCTCCGATCACAGACGTGCCGAACAGCTCTCCCACATACGCGAACGGCAGATGCTTTCCGTACTTATAGAGCATCCCGCACAGAAAAGCGCCGCACATGGAACCCGGAAAAGCTAACAGCGTCCCCGTTCCCAGCAGATTGCGCAGAAGGCTTGTGACAAACGCCATTCCCACCCCATAGGCCGGACCAAGGAATACGCCGCCCAGAATGTTGATGAAATGCTGGACAGGCGCGCACTTTGATGCGCCTACCGGAATCGAAAGGGGCGAACAGACGATCCCCACCGCCACCAGGATGCCCGCGAGGGCAAGCTTCCTTACGTTGACATGTTTCATTTTCTTCCTCCGTTCTTCCCACACGGCAGCAGCCGCATGGTGGTCGATGCTCTCTGGCATCCTCTCACTCCGGAACACGGATTCCCTCGCATGTTGTTTTTTGTACGCGCCCTCGCAGGAGGCATTGCAGGACGTACCGTAAAAATCCGAACGGCGCTCCCCGCCCGGCAAAACCGTATTCGGTGTTCCGCGAATCATGGTATCACTTTTCAGGGACAAAATCAATTGAGAAAATCAGTACGGTTATACAATACAGATTCTCACTTTAAACCGTACCAGAACATCCTGTCGGGTGTTAAACAGGGATTTTTCGATATGAGAAAAGGAATCAACAGCAGTTTTCCCGCCACATGAAAAGTAGCGAAAACGCCCGCATCCGTGGTATAATGATTGCGCCAAGCGCAATAAAGAGGCTTTATTGTTTTCAGCCCGCAAATGGAAAGGATCGAAAAATATGAAGATCATGGTCGCTTCCGATATACACGGCTCCGCTCTTTACTGCTGGAAAATGCTCGACGCCTTTGAACGGGAACAGGCAGACCGGCTTCTCCTTCTGGGGGATCTTCTCTATCACGGCCCCCGCAACGACCTGCCGGACGGATATGCGCCAAAGGAAGTAATTCCCATGCTGAACGCGCAGAAGGACCGCATCCTGTGCGTCCGGGGAAACTGCGATACCGAGGTGGACCAGATGGTGCTGGAATTTCCGATCATGGCGGAATCCTGTATTCTGTGGACGGGAAGCCGCATGGTGTTCGCCACCCACGGACACCGTTTCAATACAGAATGCATTCCGCCCCTGCAGCCCGGCGATATCCTGCTGCACGGCCATACCCATGTTCCGGCCTGGGAACCATTTTTTGCTTCCACGGCTGATCCTGCGCGCAGGGAGGGTTCCCTGTCCGCCCCGGAATGCCTCTACCTGAATCCCGGCTCTGTTTCCATTCCGAAGGGAAACAGCCCACGCGGGTATATGATTCTTACCGGATATGGCGCGGAATGGAAGACGCTGGAGGGGGAAACGTATCATAAAATTTCATTCTGAAAACAGAGCCGTCCGCTTCAGCTTCCTCATCTGCACCAGATAGCTGGCAACCAGAATCACGTCCGCGCCGAGCCATGCCAGAATCTCCGCGTAGAAAATTCCCTCTTCCCCGAAAAACAGGGGCAGCAGCATGGCAGTCCCCGTCCTCATCACGAATTCCGCGATTCCCGAAAGCATGGGAAGCAGGGTATTCCCCATTCCCTGCAGGCAGGAACGGGTAACATGGAGGACGTAGAGCACCGGCAGGAATACGCTCATGATGGCAAGATAATGATAGGCGATGTCCAGCGTGGCGGCCACATCCTCCGGCGTTCCGGAAATAAACCAGCCCAGAATGATCCGCCCGAACAGAAGCATGGCTCCGGCGATGACGGCAGAGGTCGCGACGGCCACCACAAGCGCCGCGCGCATTCCGCTGCTGATCCGGCCGATTTTCTTCGCGCCCAGGTTCTGCCCCGTATAGGTCACCATGGCATACCCGTAAGAGGTGGCGGCCACCTCCAGAATGCCGTACAGCTTGTTCGTTGCGGTAAAGCCCGCGATAAACAGCACGCCGAAGCCGTTGACCACGAACTGCACGATCATGCCGCCCACGGAAATGATGGCATTCTGGAACGCCATGGGAAGGCCCAGCTTCATCAGGTGCAGGCAGAGCCGTCCCTCCATCCGGAAATCCGACCTGGAAAAGGCCAGTACCGGAAGCTTCAGAATGGAAACCAGACAGAAAATCCCGGAACAGACCTGCGCGATCACCGTGGCTCCCGCCGCGCCCGCGATGCCCCAGTGGAACACCAGCACGAAAATCAGATCCAGCGCCACATTGATCAACGCTGCCACCACCATGGCGTACAGAGGCGTTTTTCCATCTCCCAGCGCGCGCAGGATCGCGGCCAGGATATTGTAGGCCATGACCACCGGTATGCCTGCGAACATGATCCGAAGATAGGTCAGAGAATCCCCGATGATCGCATCCGGCGTCTGCAAAAGCACCAGAACGGGCCTGGCAGCCGCCTGGCTGACCAGAAGAAGCACCGCAGAGGACAGGATGGCAAGCAGAATGGAATTGGCCACCGTTTTTCTCAGCTTGTCATAGATTCCCGCTCCGAATTCATGGGACATCCGGATAGAAAATCCCTGCGTGAAGCCCTGGATCGTGCCCAGCACCATCCAGTTCAGCCAGTCCGCCGCTCCGAGCGCGGCCAGAGCGCCCACTCCAAGCGCCTGTCCCACAACCATGGTGTCAACCACCGTATA
>DWUW01000081.1 GCA_019120525.1 Candidatus Eisenbergiella stercorigallinarum
ACAAAAGGAACGAAAAAAACTATGGTGGATTCAAATGGAAATAAAGGAGTGTAAGGCCATGAAAAGAGTTGTTATTTCAGGAGGCGGCTGGTCCGGCTGCGCAGCCGCCGTTGAGGCGAGGAAGATGGGCGCGGAAGTGACCCTGCTGGAACGGACGGATATGCTTCTTGGGACCGGGCTTGTGGGCGGCATCATGAGAAACAACGGAAGATATACCGCCACGGAGGAAATGATCGCCATGGGAGGCGGCGAGCTGTTTGGCGTTATCGAACAGAACCTCCGTCATAAGAATATTGAATTTCCGGGACACGCGCATGCGGATCTGTATGATGTGGCGACCATTTCGGGCGCGGTGACCAGGTATATCCTTTCGCTGGGAATTGAAGTACATACCAGGGCCAGGGTAACGAAGCTGGAAAAGGACGGCGGACGGATCATAAGCGTTGCGGACGCGGACGGAAATGTTTATGAGGGCGATGTTTTCCTTGATACGACAGGAACGGCAGGGCCGATGAATAACTGCGCGAAGTACGGAAACGGCTGCGCCATGTGCGTGCTCCGGTGTCCCAGCTTCGGAGGCCGCGTGTCCGTGACGGGACTGGCCGGAGTGGAGGAGATGCAGGGGAAGAAGGCAGACGGAAGCATCGGCTCCATGAGCGGCTCCTGTAAGCTGCTGAAGGAATCGCTCGCGCCGGAGATCGTGGAAGAACTGGATGAAAAGGGAGTTGTGGTCTATCCGATCCCGCAGGAGCTGAGAGAGGACCATCTGAGCCTGAAGTGCTGCCAGCAGTATGCGCTGCCGCAGTTTAGGGACAATATCATCCTTCTGGATACCGGCCATGCGAAGCTGATGACGCCTTTTTATGATCTGGATACGCTGCATCAGATCCCCGGCTTTGAAAACGCGCGCTACGAGGATCCGTATGCGGGCGGAAAAGGCAATTCCATGCGGTATTTTGCCATGGCTCCCAGAAGCAACGCGCTGAAGGTGGAGGGCGTTGATAATCTGTTCTGCGCGGGTGAGAAGGCCGGGCTGCTCGTGGGCCATACGGAAGCGATCGTGACCGGCGTCCTGGCCGGATACAATGCGGTCCGGTATGCGGAAGGAAAAGAACTGCTGACCCTTCCGGAAAGCACCCTGATCGGCGATGCCATTGCCTATGTGAAGAAGGAGATGGAGTCGGAAGAGGGACGTTCCAGGAAGTATACCTTCTCCGGTTCCGTATACTTTGGAAGGATGAAGGAGCTCGGCCGTTACAGTACGGATACGGGAGAGATCCGCAGCTGGGTGGAACAGGCCGGTATGCTCGGTGTGTTTGACGGGAAATAATGCTCCGATATGCGCCGGCGGCCGGAAGGACGCCGGCGCAGGAAAGGACCGGTATGGGAAATAACAGCGGAAAGCCACAGGTCAATATCATAACCATCAGCCGGCAGTACGGGGCAGGGGGAGGGGAATTGGGACATATCCTTTCCGAAAGGCTGGGAATCCCCCTGTATAATCATCAGATCCTTTCCGAGATGTCCAGAGGTACGGGGATCCGGGAAACGATCCTGCGGGCGGCGGATGAGAGCATGAACGATTTTCAGGCAAACCGCCTGATGGAATTCCTCCCGGCGAAGGAGCGGAGCGCTCTGGACGCGGATACGGTGTTTAACCAGAAGACGCTGTACTCGATCCAGGAAAGCACCATCCGGAGCCTGGCGGAGAAGGGGCCCTGCGTTTTTGTGGGACGTCTGGCGGATTTCGCACTGCGGGACAGAGACGACGTGATGTCCGTTTTCCTATATGCCCCCAGGGAGTGGCGGATAGAGCGTATGATGCGCCTGGAGCATATGTCTTATGAGGAAACGGCGAGAAGGCTCCGCAGGATAGACCGCGAAAGAAGGAACTACTGTAAATACTATACGGGCAGAGACTGGAATGACTGCAGCAGATATGGCTGTATGTTCAACAGTATGTTCATGGACCTGGAAACCATTGCGGGGATCATCTGCAGGAGGATGAAGAAAAGTATGTAAAGGGGAACCCAAAAGGACGCTGAGGATGGGGAAAAGAGAAGAAAAGGATACGGAAAATAATAAATATCTGTTCTGGGGACTGATTGCCATAGAGCTTTTCATGTCGTTTTCCTTTTTGGGTTATGTCCATATCGAGCCGATCTCCCTGACCTTCGTATATATCCCTGTGCTGGCTGCCGGCTGTATTCTTGGCGCGAAGGAAGGGGCGGCCATAGGGGCTGTGTTCGGCCTGGCGTCCATGTGGAAGGCGTCCGCCTTTTATGTAGCCGCGGGAGACGCGGCCTTTTCTCCGGCCATGAGCGGAAAACCGGTGGAAAGCCTGATCCTGAGCGTGGGGACGCGGGCGCTGTTCGGTTTTCTCGCAGGCCTTCTGTATCAGGCCGCCAAAAAGGGAAAACATCCGCTGGCAGGCGTTGTCGCCGTCTCCAGCCTGGGGAGGACGCTGCACACGGTTCTGGTCTATTCCTGTATGGGGCTGTTTTTCCCGGAAGCCGGATTTGATATCACCAGTACGCTGGACGATCTGATGCGGTGGGATTTCATCCCCTTCCTTCTGATCGTTGACGGTATCATTGCGCTTTGCTACTGTTTTACCCGTTCAGGGTCCCTGAGGCAGTTTTTCTTTCATATACGGCTGATGGATGAAGCGAACTCACTCATCCTTCACAGCAGGAAAGGCATGACGGCCCTGGTTTCCCTCCTCGGGCTGGTCCTTCTTGCTTCTTTCAGTGTGGCGTTCTATTTTACCAACAGGATCGGGAGCGTGATGTCCCGCCATGGGGTGGAACTGTCGCAGCAGGCGTCCTATGATGTGCTCCATCTGCAGATCCAGTTTCTGCTGGGGATGATCGCGCTGGCGATCATGGTCATCATCGGGATCCTCCTTTATCAGAAAAATTTCAGTTATCTGTACTATCAGGCCAGGCTGGACGGCCTGACAGGGCTGATGGGGAGAAATCAGTTTTTCCAGAACGGGGAACAGCTCCTTGCGTCCATGAAATGGGAGGAACCGGGAAAGGCCGGCTGCTTCATCATCCTGGATGTGGACCATTTCAAGCAGATCAACGATAAGTACGGCCATCCGGAAGGGGACCGGATCCTGAAGAGGATCGCGGAAAGCCTGCAGAAGGTGTTTGAGGGCAGAGGGATCCTGGGAAGGCTGGGCGGCGATGAGTTCGTCATCTTTGTCCATAAGCCTGTAACGGCAAAGGAGGCGGAAAGCCTTCTGAACGAGCTGCGGCAGGACGTGAAGCGGATCCGGATACAGGACAGGGAGGTGACCTGCAGCGTCGGCGTGATCCCGGCGGAGCCAGGATACAGCATTGACGAGCTGTACCGCAGCGCGGACAGGCTTCTTTATGAAGCAAAGAAAAAAGGAAAGGATCAGTTCGTGTTCGGCTATCGCTTCCGGGACCAGGATGAAAGACGGAAGGGATCGGATCCGCAGGGCGGGAAAGCAGGGCAATGACAGAGTTTCAGATGGGAAAAAGGGAAAAAGGATTCAGAAGTCTCCGATGGCTTCCATGGGGGCTTCTGATTTTTTGTATGACGTTGTCCGGCTGCGGGCCGTCCTGGGAGAAGGAGGAGGCGGAAACCGGTTTTTTTGCCATGAATACGCTGATGACCTTTACCGCTTATGGGGAAAACGCGCAGGAGGCGCTTTCAGAAGCGAGGGCGCAGGTGGAACGGGCGGAAGGCCTGTGGTCTGTAACGGATGAAAACAGCGAGATCTGGCAGGCGAACCACAGCGGCGGGAAAGCCGTGCCGGTCAGTGAAGAGACGGCGCGGCTGGTTTCCTTTGCGCTCGGCATGGCACAGGAAACAGACGGCGCGCTGGATCCGACGGTTTATCCGGTCCTTGCGGCATGGGGATTTACCACGCAGGAAAAACGGGTACCCCAGAAGGAAGAGATTGACGGCCTGATAGGGCTGGTGGATCATGAAAAAATCCTGCTGGACGGGAATCTCCTGACGGTGCCGGAGGGGATGGCGCTGGATTTTGGCGCGGTGGCGAAGGGATACGCGGGTGATCTCGCTGCGCAGACGCTCAGGTCGTATGGCATAGAGAGCGCTATCCTGAGCCTCGGGGGAAATATCCAGACGGTCGGCGGCAGGCCGGATGGGAGCGAATGGCGGATCGGGATTCGAAGCCCCTGGGAGGACGGCACGCTGGGGACACTCCGTGTGAGGGACTGCGCCGTGGTGACTTCCGGCGGTTATGAGAATTATTTTACAGATGAGAATGGGAACATTTACTGGCACATTCTGGATCCGGATACGGGGTATCCGGCGGACACCGGCCTCGTGTCCGTTACGGTCATCTGTCAGGACGGAAGGGTGGGGGACGCCCTGTCCACGGCTCTGTTTGTGATGGGAGCCGAAAAGGCGGAGGATTACTGGAGAGAGGCCGGTAATTTTGAAATGATCCTGGTTACGGAAGACAGACGGCTTCTGGTTACGGAGGAAGCGGCGGGGTACTTCCGCCAGGACGGGGGCCGCCGGGAGAAGGTTTCGGTATTGACCCGCTGAATCCAGCGGTTTCTAAAGGGAAAGGAAGAATTTGGACGGATGCGTTATTATCTTGCCCCGATGGAGGGGATTACCGGATGGGTCTACAGACAGGTCCAGCACGAATGCTTTCCGGCATTCGATAAATATTTTACCCCTTTTCTGGTGCCCAGACAGAAGAAAGTATTTCACGCGAAGGAAATCCGGGATATCCTGCCGGAGAATAACGAAGGGATGACGCTGGTCCCTCAGCTTCTTACCAACAGGGCGGAGGATTTTATCCGGGGGGCGCGTTTGCTTGCCGGATATGGATACCATGAGGTCAACCTGAACCTGGGATGTCCCTCCGGAACGGTCGTTTCCAGGGGGAGGGGAGCGGGATTCCTTGCCAGCCCGCAGCTGCTGAAGGCGTTCCTGGACGAAGTGTTTGCCGCCTTTCCCGATCCGGCCGGGAAGCCGGATGGGATGGCGATCTCGATAAAAACCAGGCTTGGGATGGAGGATGCGGAGGAATTCGTCCCGCTCATTGAGCTGTACCGGCAATATCCCTTAAAGGAGCTGATCGTCCACCCGCGGGTACGGGAAGATTATTACGGAAACAGGCCGGACTGGGAAGCGTTCGCGGGGGCGCTTCCCAACACACCGTTTCCGGTGATATACAATGGCGACCTGTTTGCCGTGTCGGACCTGACGCGTTTCCGGGAGCGGTTTGCGGATGTGGGAACGGTGATGCTTGGCCGGGGAGCCGTGGCGGATCCTTCGCTGCTCAGGCAGATGAAAGGCGGCACGTCGTATACGCGGAAAGAACTGCAGCATTTTCTGGACCGGCTCGCGGAAGCTTACGGGCAGGTATTGTCCGGAGAGCGGGACGTCCTTTTTAAGCTTAAGGAACTGTGGTTCTATCTGGGACAGCGTTTCCCGGAGGGCAAGGCGGAGCTGAAAAGGATCCGCAAGTCGCAGCATCTGTCGGAATACCAGGCTGCGGTGCGGAGCCTGCTCCTTACAATGGAGGGAGGGGGCTTATGCTGACGGCGGCTGTCCTGCTTGTGATCTTTCTGTTTTTTTACCGGAAAAAATATACTTATAATCCTTATGACGTAAAATACAGCCACAGCTCCTACTATGACTGTACCTTTTCCGGCCCGGAGAAATGTACGGACCGGATCCGTGGCGTGATCCGGCAGATGGCAGGATACGGGCTGCTGGTTCCCGCGGCGTCCCTGTCCGCGCAGCCGGGCCAGAAGGGAGCCGACCTGCTGTTTATCCATGAATCCGGCATCTATGCGCTGACCTCGGCGGATCTTGCGGGAGCCATTTCCGGAAACCCGTCAGGCCGTTACTGGATCCAGTCCTTTAGCAGCGGGTTTCCGGGCTGCAGAAATTATCTGTACAGCCCTTTCCTGATCAACAAAAGAAGCCTGGATCTTGTCCGCTGGGAATGCCGGGACATGCCAGCCCTGCCCTGTTATTCTGTCGCGGTATTCGGGCCGAAGGGCATCCTTCTGACGTCAGGCGGCCTGGGAGAAAACCGCTGGGCAGTGACGCTGGGAGAATTTCCGCTTCTGATGGCGGATCTCATGCGCCATAACAGACGCCGGCTGAAGCCGGAGCAGGTGGACCTGATCCGGGACAGGCTGAAGGGAAGAAGCTGAAGGAAGGGGCTGGACGGGGACAGGGAGACGGCGCCGCGGGAACATGCACGAATCGGGATCAGAGCTAGCCGGCGCGTTTTTTGTAAGAAAAAGTCGGAAAACCTCTTTGCAGATCGTGCCAGAAAAGGTATAATTGCCTGGTACGGCAATCGCTTGTGGAAGAATGCCGGTTTTTGGTTGGAGGAGACATGACGAACGATATCATAATCAAGAGCAGCAGATATGGCGTAAATCTGATCCTGAACGATAAAACCCCGTTTCCGGAGCTGGTCAGCCAGGTAGGGGAAAAGTTTAAAGGAACAGAAAAGTTTTTCGGGAATGCGAAGATGGCGGTTTCCTTTGAAGGAAGACAGCTTTCTGAGAAAGAGGAGAAGGAACTGATCGACGCCATTATGGAAAATTCCTCCATTCAGATCGTCTGCATCATGAATCATGACCCGCAGATGGAGGAAGCGATGCGGCAGCGTGTGGAACTGGCGCTTTCCGGGAAAGGAAGGGAAGGTTCATCCGGGCCTGCCGGAAATGCGGAAAGCTTTGCGGCGCAGTCCGGGCCGGAGTCGGATTTTTATAAAGGGAACCTCCGTTCCGGACAGGTCCTGGAAAGCGCGTCCAACGTGACGCTGATCGGGGATGTGAACCCGGGAGCCCGGATCGTGTCCCAGGGAAACATCGTGGTTCTCGGTTCCCTGCGCGGAAATGCCTGGGCGGGAGCGGGAGGAGACAGCAGATGCTTCATCTTCGCCCTGGACATGAAGCCGATCCAGCTCCAGATCGGCGATTATATCGCCAAGAGCCCGGACCGGGAGCGGGAGAAGAAGCGTCTTTTCGGCAAGGGCAGGAGCGAGGAGGCGGAAATGCCGCGCGTTGCCCTCGTCAGGGAGGGAAACATCTGCATTGAACCCATGACAAAGGGATGTCTGGACCAGATCTGAAAAAGAAAGAAGAACAGCAGGAGGAATCGGAGAAATGAGTGAAGTAATCGTAATTACATCGGGAAAGGGCGGAGTGGGAAAAACCACCACCACGGCGAACGTGGGATGCGGCCTTGCGATGCTGAATAAAAAGGTGGTCATGATCGATACGGACATCGGGCTGCGCAACCTTGACGTGGTGCTCGGCCTGGAGAACCGGATCGTTTATAATCTGGTGGATGTGGTGGAAGGAAAATGCCGCCTGAAGCAGGCGATGATCAAGCATAAGAAATTTCCGGAGCTGTGCCTGATCCCCTCCGCCCAGACGCGGGATAAGGACGCGGTAACGCCGGAGCAGATGAAGGAGCTGGTAGAGGAGCTGCGCCAGGAATTTGACTACATCCTTCTGGACTGCCCCGCAGGGATCGAGCAGGGCTTCAAGAACGCCATCGCCGGGGCGGACAGGGCGTTGGTGGTGACCACGCCGGAGGTATCCGCCATCCGTGACGCGGACAGGATCGTTGGCCTTCTGGAAGCTAACGAGATGCAGAAGATCGACCTGATCATCAACCGCATCCGTATGGATATGGTAAAGCGCGGCGAGATGCTGAAAGTGGAGGATGTATGCGATATCCTTTCCATTCCGCTGATCGGCGTGATCCCGGACGACGAGCAGATCGTTGTTTCCACCAATACCGGCGATCCCCTTGTGGGAGGCAGCAGCCCGGCGGGAAAGGCATACGCGAATATTTGCCGCCGTGTAATCGGGGAAGAAGTACCCTTCATGGACCTGGATGCCAGAAAGGGCATGCTCAGCGTGATCAGGGGACTGTTCGGAATGAACTGATAAAGGGGGAGAAGGCAGTTATGGGACTTCTGGATTTTTTTAACAGGAAAAGCTCCAGCGAGGTGGCAAAGGACCGTCTGAAGCTGCTTCTGGTGTCTGACCGGGTCAGCTGTTCACCGGAAGTGATGGAAATGATCAAAAACGATATCATTGAAGTGATCTCCAGATACATGGATATCGACGCCCAGGGGCTGGATATCCAGATCTCGGAATCCGATAAGGAGGCAGACGGCGGCGCCACGGGACCGGTGCTGTTTGCCAATATCCCGATCAGAGAGGTAAGGCATAACGCGGGAAAGAACCGGAAAAAGAAGGGATAGGTGACGCAAGGGAACCGCCCCGTGCCCGGTTTTGAAAAGGCAGGCGTACGTTTCCGCTTTCAGGCGGACAGTACGCCTGTTTCTGTTTTCCGGAATAACAGCTGTGGCACCATATATTGACAGAAACCGATGTATACTATACCATATATGGTGCACACACTGACAGATAGAGGGCATGGGCAATGCTGTCAGAATATACGGTCAGGAAAACGGGAGGCATGAGAAAATGATGAATGTACGGAAACGGAGCGGAAAGGTGGTTCCCTTTGATGCAGGATTCATTTCGCGGGCGGTTTCCCTCGCTGCGGCAGCGGCGGGAGAACACAGCGAGGAAGGGATCGAGCGCATCACGGGAGCGGTGACGGAGAAGCTGCGCGCGAGAAAGGAAGAGATCTGGGATATCGAGACGATCCAGGATACGGTGGAGGAGACGCTGTTTGAGCAGAAGTATTATCAGACGGCGAAGGCCTATATCCGGTATCGCCTGGAGAAGGAAAAGGAACGGGCCGGCGGCGTGGAGAAGGAAGGACTTCTGACCCGTGAATTTTTAAGCCCCTACAAGCATGCGCCGAGTCCCATGGAGCAGCTCGGCGCGTTTGTGTATACGCGCACCTATTCCCGGTTCCTACCCCGGCTCGGGCGCAGGGAATTCTGGTGGGAGACCGTGCGGCGGGCGGTGGAGTACAACTGCTCCCTGGCGCCCACGTCCAGAGAGGAAGCGGAGAAGCTGTATGACAATATTTACCACCTGCGCCAGTTCCTGTCCGGACGGACCCTGTGGGTAGGAGGGACGCCGGTGGCGGATCAGTACCCGATGGCGAACTATAACTGCGCCTTTACCGTGATCGACAGTTTTTCTGCCTATCACGATCTGTTCTATCTGCTGATGGTGGGAAGCGGCGTGGGCGTGCGCGTGCTGAAGCAGGACGCCGAAAAGCTTCCTCCGGTGCGCACGGACCTGCGGATCCTGCACAAATCCTATGATCCGAAGCCGGCGGGGGAACGGCTGGAATATACGAATCTGACCTTCAGCAGGGACGTGGCAACCCTGACCATCGGAGATTCCAAGGAGGGCTGGGCGCAGGCGATCGCCCACTATTTTGACATCCTCACCAGCCGGGAATACCGGGGCATCGATTGTCTGGTCGTGGAATACGATTCCATCCGTCCCAAGGGAGAGCGGCTGAAAACCTTCGGCGGAACGGCCAGCGGCTACGGGTCCATGATGACCATGATCGACAAGATCCATAAGGTGGTGGCGGCGGCCGGAAGCAGGGAAGGGGAAAAATGGGTGTCCTTAAAGCCCATCGACCTTCTGGACATCGCCAATATCATCGGGGAAAACGTGGTTTCCGGCGGCGTGCGCCGCACCTCGGAGATCGGCCTGATCGACGCGGACGACGAGACCTGCATCCAGGCCAAGAGCCATCTGTACCGCCAGGTAAACGGCAGATGGGAGATCGACAAAAATATCGCCCACCGGCAGATGAGCAACAATTCCATTTATTACCGCCATAAGCCCACAAGGGAAAAGCTGCACTGGCACCTGCAGCAGATGCGCTATTCCGGAGAGCCCGGATGGATCAACGAGGAGGCGGGGGCGAAGCGCAGGCCCAATTTCAGCGGCTGCAATCCCTGCGGGGAGATCCTTCTGGACAGCCATGGCCTGTGCAATCTGACCACGCTGAACGTGATGGGCTTTGTGAAGGACGGCGCGCTGGATACGAAGGCGCTTCTGGAGGCCCAGAGACTGTCCGCCCGCGCCGGCTACCGCATGACCTGCAGGGAGCTGGAAATGTACAGCTGGAACGCCGTGCAGCAGAGAGACCGTCTGCTCGGCTGCTCCCTGACCGGCTGGCAGGATATGGTAAACGCCGTGAAGATGACGAGAGAGGAGCAAATCAGCCTTCTGGAGCAGCTTCGCGAGACCGCGCACCGGGCGGCAAAGGAGATCGCGGACCGGCTGGGCGGCGGGACGCCCCTTCTTGTCACAACCATCAAGCCGGAGGGGACGCTTTCCCTGCTTCCCACGGTTTCCAGCGGCGTGCATTATTCCCATTCGCCCTATTATATCCGCAGGATCCGCATCACCGCGACGGATCCGCTCTGCCGGGTGTGCGAGGACCTGGGCTATCCGGTGCTTCCGGAGGTGGGGCAGGACCCGGATGATCCTGTGACCAAGGTGGTGGAATTCCCGGTGAAGGCTCCTGACGGACGGGTGAAGGCGGACGTATCCGCGGTGGAGCAGCTGGAAAATTACAAAATGTTCATGCAGCACTATGTGGACCACAACTGTTCCATTACCGTCCATGTAAGGGATCATGAATGGGACGAGGTGGAGCAGTGGGTCTGGGACAATTGGGATGATGTGGTGGCCCTTTCCTTCCTGAGCTATGATGACAGCTTCTACGAGCTCCTGCCCTATGAGGCCATCGGCGAGGAGGAGTATGAGCGCCGCCGCGCGGCCATGCGTCCCTTCAATCCGTCCCTGCTTTCCCGTTACGAGCAGGACGAGACGGAGCTGGATATCGGGGACTCCGAGTGTGTAAACGGCGTGTGCCCGGTCCGCTGATGAAAAAAGAAACGGGGAGAACGGATGTGCGCTTTGCGCCGGAAGGAGGGAATGCTTTGAAACAGATTATCATGGAATCCACGATCCTGAAGGGGATCGAGGTTACCGGAAAGCATTATGAGACCGGGCTGATCCCGGATGTAAAAAATTTTGAGATGGAGGTGGTCAACCTCTATCCGCAGAAGACCTATCAGACGATAGAAGGCTTCGGCGCGGCCCTGACCGAGTCGGCGGGACATGCGTTAAGCCGCATGAGCCCGGAAAATTTTGACCGGGTGATGCAGGCCTGCTACGGGCCGGACGGCCTGGGCTATACCCTGGGCCGGGTGCACATGGACAGCTGCGATTTTTCTCTGGGAAATTACTGCGCGGTCAGCAGGCCGGACGATCCGGACTTCGGGGATTTCAGCCTGGAAAGGGACGCGCGCTACGTGCAGCCCCTGGTGAAGAAGGCCTTCGCCGCGGCCGGAAAGCCGGTCAGCCTGCTTCTGTCTCCCTGGTCCCCGCCGGCCTTCATGAAGGAGACGGGCGTAAGAAACGGAGGCGGCCATCTGAAGCCGGAGTGCTATGCGGCCTATGCGTCCTACATCGTCAGATATCTGAAGGAATATGAAAAGGCCGGGATCTCCATCCGTTTCATGACCGTGCAGAACGAGCCTCTTGCCGTGCAGACCTGGGACTCCTGCGAATATTCGCCGGAGGAGGAGAAGAGCTTCCTGCGGGATCACCTGTATCCCGCCCTTCAGGCAAACGGCCTCGGCCATGTGGGCATCTATATCTGGGATCACAATAAGGAGCGGGTCTATGAGCGCGTGCGCGCCATCGTGGACGGGACCACGGAATCCATGATCGAGGGCGCGGCCTACCACTGGTATACGGGGGATCATTTCGAGACGCTTTCCATGGTGCGGGAGGACTATCCCGGACTGAAGCTGATGCACAGCGAGGGCTGCGTGGAGCTTGCCCGCTTCGGGGAAAATGCCGGCGGGGATATGCTTCACGCGAAGAAGTACGCCCATGACATCATCGGCGACCTGAACCACGGCATGAACAGCTGGATCGACTGGAACCTGGTCCTGGACGAGCAGGGAGGCCCGAACCATGTGGAGAATTACTGCGGCGCTCCGGTGATCTGCCATACCGACACCGATACGGTGGAGTATAAGCCCATGTTCCACGCCATCGGCCATTTCAGCCGGTTCATCCGGCCCGGCGCGGTGCGCATCGGCTGCTCCTCCTATTCCGCGGAAATAGAGGCCACGGCGGCCCGCAATCCGGACGGAAGCCTTGCGCTGGTGATGCTTCATACCGGAAAGGAGAGAAAGCCCGTGCAGCTTCGCGTGGAGGGAAAGACCGCCCGTCTGATGCTGCCCGCGGAAAGCATTTCCACGGCGGTGATCCGGTAAGGGCGTGTTGTAATGATAAAAATCGGTCAATAATGATGGAAATTTTTCTTCCCTCATGATAAAATATCGTAAAAAGGCAGAGAAAACTGACTTGTTCAGGCTTGCAGATGAAAAATATGCATAAAAGCCAGCGGACTCTGCCTCATTTTGTCCGTTCTGAAAAACAGCGAGGGGGTTCTCGGAAACGGACGGGAGCGGAAACCATATTTTTCAGGGAAAGGAAGGGAAAACTGTTTTTATGAGCCGATTGAAAATCAGTACGCCGGACCAGGCGCAGCTTACCGTGGAACGGCTGTACAAGGATCTGGAGCGTCACATCGTCGCCAGCCCGCCCGGACTGTGTCCAGTGGACCTGCAGCTTTCATTTCTGAAGCTGTGTCACGCGCAGACCTGCGGAAAATGCGTGCCCTGCCGGATCGGCCTGGGGCAGCTGCAGAATCTCCTGGAGCAGGTGCTTGACGGGACGGCGACCATGGATACGCTGGCTCTGATCGAGGAGACTGCGAACAACATCACGGATTCCGCCGACTGCGCCATCGGGTTTGAGGCCGCGCACATGGTGCTGGCCGGGCTGCAGGGGATCCGGGATGATTACATTTATCATATCGAGCATGGAAAATGCTCCTATTCCATCACCCAGCCGGTGCCCTGCGTGGCGCTGTGCCCGGCGGGGGTGGACATCCCGGGCTATATCGCGCTGGTGGGAGAGGAACGCTACGCGGACGCGGTGAAGCTGATCCGCAAGGACAATCCGTTCCCCACAGCCTGCGCCCTGATCTGCGAGCATCCCTGCGAGGCGCGCTGCCGCAGGAACATGATCGACAGCTCCGTGAACATCCGGGGGCTGAAGCGCATGGCGGTGGACAACGCCAGGGCCAATACGGTGCCAGTCCCGGAAAAGGCGCCTTCCACGGGCAAGCGCATCGCCATTGCCGGCGGCGGGCCGGGCGGCCTTTCCGCGGCCTATTATCTGGAACTGATGGGGCATCATGCCGTGGTATTCGAGCAGAAGAGCCAGCTGGGCGGCATGCTCCGCTACGGCATTCCAAACTACCGTTTCCCAAGGGAGAGGCTGGATGAGGACATCGAAGCCATCCTTTCCACGGGAGTGGAGGTGCATACCGGGGTAAATATCGGAAACGGAGAAAACGATATTTCCCTGAGCCATTTAAGAGAGGAGTTTGACGCGGTCTATATCGCCATCGGCGCGCACGACGACAAGAAGATCGGCATCGAGGGAGAGGACGCCAAAGGCGTGATCTCCGCCGTGGAGATGCTTCGCAACATCGGAGACGGAAACCCGCCTGATTTTACCGGAAAGACGGTGATGGTGGTGGGCGGCGGCAACGTGGCCATGGACTGCACCCGTTCCGCCATCCGGCTGGGAGCGAAGAAGGTGGGGATCGCCTACCGCAGAAGACAGGACGACATGACGGCCCTTCCGGAGGAGGTGGAGGGCGCCATCGCGGAGGGCGCGGAGCTTTACAGCCTGAAGGCGCCCGTGCGCATCGAAGCGGATGAAAACGGGAAGGTAGCCGCCCTCTGGGTACAGCCCCAGATCATCGGTCCCATCGACGCCTGGGGACGGGCCCGTCCGGTAAAGGCGAAGATCAGCGAGCAGCGCATCCCCTGCGACATCGTGGTGGTGGCCGTGGGACAGGGCATCGAGTCCCGCCATTTTGAGGATTCCGGCGTTCCGGTAAAAAGAGGCGTCATCGAGGCGCTGGCGGAGAGCACGGTAAAGGACATTCCCGGCATCTTCGCGGGAGGCGACTGTGTGACCGGGCCCGCTACGGTCATCCGCGCCATCGCGGCCGGCAAGGTGGCGGCGGCCAACATCGACGAGTATCTGGGTTATCATCACGTCATTTCCTGCGATGTGGAGATCCCGCAGGTCAATTACGCGGATAAGCATCCCTGCGGCCGCGTGAACATGTCCGAGCGGGAAGCGGGAGAGCGCAAATGCGATTTCTGCGAGATCGAGCGCTGCATGACGAAGGAAGAAGCGGCGCAGGAGGCGGCCCGCTGCCTGCGGTGCGATCATTACGGATACGGAAATCTGAAAGGAGGCCGGGCGGCGATATGGTGACACTGACGATTGACAATAAAAAGATCAGCGTGCCGGAGGGCACCACGATCATGAAGGCCGCGGCCTCCGTGGGGATCATCCTTCCCCATCTGTGCTATCTGGAGGGCATCAACGAGATCAGCGCCTGCAAGGTTTGCGTGGTGGAGGTGCAGGGAAAGGTGAAGCTGGTCACCGCCTGTAACAACCCGGTGGAGGAAGGGATGGTGCTTTTCACCAATTCTCCCAAGGTGCGTTCCGTGCGCAGGACCAACGTGGAGCTGATCCTGTCCCAGCACAACAGCAACTGCGCCACCTGCGTGCGCAGCGGCAACTGCAACCTGCAGAAGCTGTCCAACGATCTGGGCATTCTGGATATCCCCTACAAAAAGGAGATCACGGAGATGCCCTGGAATAAGGAATTTCCCCTGATCCGGGATTTCGGGAAATGCATCAAGTGCATGCGCTGCGTGCAGATCTGCGATAAGGTGCAGGCGCTCCATATCTGGGACGTGCAGAACACCGGCTCCCGGACCACCGTTGACGTATCCCGCAACCGGACCATTGAGGAATCGGACTGCAGCGTCTGCGGCCAGTGCATCACCCACTGTCCCACCGGCGCGCTCAGAGAGCGGGACGATACGGCGAAGGTATTCCGCGCGCTGGCGGATCCGGAGATGGTGACGGTGGTGCAGGTAGCGCCCGCCGTCCGCACGGCCTGGGCGGAGGCTTTGAACCTTCCTTCCTATATGGCGACGGAAGGACGCATGGTGGCCGCCCTGAAGAAGATCGGCTTCGACTATGTATTCGATACCAATTTTTCCGCGGACCTGACCATCATGGAGGAGGGAAACGAGCTGCTCGCCCGCCTCTTAGATCCTAAGGAGAAGCGATGGCCCATGTTCACATCCTGCTGCCCGGCCTGGGTGAGCTTTTTAAAGACTCAGTACCCGCAGCTGGCGGATCATCTTTCCACGGCGAAGTCGCCCCAGCAGATGTTCGGCGCGGTGACCAAGAGCTATTTCGCGGAAACGATCGGCGTGGAGCCGGATAAGATCTGCAGCATTTCCATCATGCCCTGCGTGTCCAAGAAGCGGGAGGCCACCCTTTCCGATATGTACAGCGCGGGCGAACTGAAGAATGGGACAGCACAAGGCGCGAAGCGCATTCCGGACGTGGACATCGTGCTGACCACCAGGGAGCTCGCCAGAATGATCCGCGCGGAGCATATCGCCCCCGATCTTCTGACCGAGGAGGCCTTTGATTCCCCGCTGGGAGAAAGCAGCGGCGCGGGCGTGATCTTCGGCGTGACCGGCGGCGTCATGGAGGCGGCGCTCAGGACGGCCTACTACTGCGTGGAGGGCGTCAACCCGCCGCCGGACGCTTTCAGCGACGTGCGCGGCTTTGAGGGAAGAAAAGAGGCTTCCTTCCGTCTGGGAGAGCGGACGCTTCGCACCTGCACGGTGAGCGGCCTGAAGAACGCCAGAGACCTGATGGAGGACATCCTGCGCGGGGAAGCGGAGTATGACTTCGTGGAGGTCATGGCCTGTCCCGGCGGCTGCGTGGGCGGCGGCGGCCAGCCCATCACGGACGGCTTTGAGATGGCGGACGTGAGAGGCCCGAAGCTCTACCAGCTGGATGAGAAGCGGCCGCTTCGCTTCTCCCATGAGAACCCGGAGGTCGCAAAGCTCTACGAGGATTACCTGGGCGCGCCGCTGGGTGAGAAGTCCCATGCGCTGCTGCATACCCACGGGTGAGCGGGGAGCGGCTGAGACGATTTCGCAGGGGAATTTTACAGGGATTGGATCCTGCCTGAGGGGCGGGAGCCGGTCCCTGTATTTCTTTAAAAAGTGTTGTAAGATGCAAAAAAAGTATATAATAAGTGTATGCACATGACACTTTTTGCTGTAAATAAATGGGAGCAAGAGGCATTTTTATGGAAAGAAAGATGATGGACAGTCTCAGAGCATGGAAGGAGAATCCCAGACGCATGCCGCTTTTGTTGGACGGAGCCAGGCAGGTGGGAAAAACCTATACGGCGCTGACTTTTGGAAAGGAATACTATAAAAATACGGTTTACTTCAATATGGAAGACTCTTCCGAAATCCAGGCGATTTTTGAGAGGGATTTCAACATTGAGCGCCTGATCCGGGAACTGTCGGTCAAGGCCGGAGCAACGATATTTCCGGGAGATACCCTGATTATTTTTGATGAAATTCAGGCATGTGAAAGGGCGCTTACCTCCCTGAAATACTTTTGTGAAAACGGACCGGAATACCATATTATTGCGGCAGGAAGTCTGCTCAGTGTGGCACTGAAACGGGAGCGTTTTTCCTTTCCGGTTGGCAAGGTAGACCGGTTGACTCTATACCCGCTGGATTTTGAAGAGTTTCTGTGGGCAGTCGGTCAGAAGCCGATGGCTGAAATGATCCGGGAAGCTTATCAGAGCTTTACGCCGATGTCGCTTCATGGTACGGCTCTGGATCTGTATCGGGAATATCTTGTGACGGGAGGCATGCCGCAGCCTGTGCGCACTTTTGTGGAAACGCGGGATTTCAATTTTGTACTTGCTTCTCAGAAGGCGCTGAATGACGCTTATATCACGGATATGGCAAAATACGCGGTGCCGCAGGAGACGGTCAGGATCATGGCGGCCTGGGGAAGCATTCCGGCGCAGCTGTCCAAAGAAAATCATAAATTTCAGTATCGGGTGATCAGGTCCGGAGCGCGTGCGCATGATTACGAAATGCCGCTTCAGTGGCTGGAAGCCGCCGGCGTGATCAACCGCTGCATCCGGGTCAGTGAAGGCCGAGTGCCGTTAACGGCCTTTGCCGACCCCGGGGCTTTTAAAATCTATATGGCGGACACCGGACTGCTCTGTTCCCGGTTTGACATCGCGGCCAACCTTGTTTTATCCGGCGATCATCGTATGGATGGCTTTAAGGGGGCGCTGACGGAAAATTATATCATGCAGGCGCTGGTAACGGCAGGGATTCAGCCATATTACTGGACGCTGCAGCAGAATGCGGAGCTGGACTTTGTATTTCAGGACCGGCAGGTGGACTTCATCCAGACCGACTGGCTGCTGGCGCTCAAAGGGTATATGGAGAAGAGAGGCTGATCCGGGAACAGGGGGAGAGAAGCGTATGAAGCTGATGCTGAGATCTGTCCGAAGGCATCTGGGGATGTTCCTGACGGCGATCCTTTTTCTGACCATAGAGACCCTTTCGGATCTGCTGCAGCCCACCTTCATGTCCTTTATCGTGGATGAGGGCGTGGCGAAGCAGGATGTGGGAAGGATCCTCATTTACGGCGGGATCATGCTGGGGATCGCGGCGTTTGGCGCGCTGGGGGCTGTGGTCCGCAATATCTACGCCAGCCGGACCTCCCAGCTCATCGGGAAGGAAATGCGCATGGAGGTCTATGAGAAGGTGCAGACGCTGTCCTTTGAAAATATCGACCGCCTGCAGCCCTCCTCCATCATTACCAGGATCACCAATGATGTGACGCAGATCCAGAATTTTCTCAACGGCTGTATGAGGATCCTGATGAAAGCCCCCATCACCTGTGTGGGGGCCATAGCGCTCATCATCGTACAGACGCCGGAGCAGCTTCCCATGATCGCGGCGATCCTTCTGATCTCCGCCCTGCTGATCCTGGGAAATATGAAGCTGGGATATCCCCGCTTCGGCGTTCTGCAGAAGAAGCTGGACAGGTTAAACGCGGTGAGCAGGGAGTTTCTGTCCTCCATCCGGGTGGTCAAGGCATTCCGGGCGGAAGCGGGAGAGGAGAAAAAATTCGCGGACGCCGCAGGGGACTTCGCCCGGGCCGGCGTATCCGCCATGCGCGTCATGGCGGTGTTCGGGCCGCTCATCAATCTGTCCGTGAATCTGGGAATCGTAGTCCTTCTGTGGATCTCCGACACGGGAAACGCGGGAGAGATCGGCAGGCTGATGGCTTCTGTGAACTATATGACTCAGGTTCTGTTTTCTCTGGGGATGGTATCCAATATCCTGAACATGGCGGTGCGTGCGCTGGCCTCCTCGGCCCGCGTGGAGGAGGTGCTTAGGGAAACGCCGGCGCAGCGCATGCCGGAGGCCGGCGCGGGTCCGGACAGGATCCGGGGAGAGGTGACCTTCGATCATGTTTCCTTTTCCTATGCGGGAACCTCACGGCCGGCTGTGGAGGATGTGAGCTTTCAGGCGCTCCCGGGACAGACCATCGGCATCATCGGGCCTACGGGCTCCGGAAAATCCACGCTGATGGATCTGGTGCCGAGGTTTTACGACGCCTCCCGCGGCCAGGTCCGGATCGACGGGACGGATGTGACGAGGATCGATCCGGAAAGGCTGCGCGGGGCCATAGCCGTGGTCCCTCAGAAGGCCCTGCTTTTTTCCGGAAGCATCCGGGAAAACCTGCGCTGGGGAGACGCCTCGGCATCGGAGGAGGAATTGAGAAGGGCGGCCCGTATCGCCTGCGCGGACGAATTCGTATCCTCCTTTCCGGACGGCTACGATACGGATCTGGGGCAGGGAGGAGTGAATCTTTCCGGCGGGCAGAAGCAGCGGCTCTCCATTGCCAGGGCTCTGGTGAGAAAGCCGGGGATCCTGATCCTGGACGACTGTACCAGCGCGCTGGACGCCTCCACGGAAGCGCGGGTCCTGCAGGGGATCCGGCGGGAAACGGAAGGAATGACCGTGCTTCTGATCAGCCAGCGGATCTCCACAGTGATGCGCGCCGACCGGATCCTGTGCCTGGAGGACGGGAGAGTAAAGGGCTGGGGAAGCCACAGGGAGCTTCTGGAAACCTGCAGCGTATACCGGGCTATCTATGAATCGCAGATCGGAGGAGCGTAAGGAGAGAGGAAGAGGC
>DWUW01000082.1 GCA_019120525.1 Candidatus Eisenbergiella stercorigallinarum
GGGCACCATCGGAGAGACCTCCATGCTCTGCATCGTGCTGGGAGCCTGCCTTCTGATCTGGCTGGAGATCATCGACCTGCGGATCCCGGGAACCTATATCGTTTCCTTCGTGATCTTCATGGCGCTGTTCGGCGGTCACGGACTTGACCGGTATTATCTGTCCGCGCAGCTGGCCGGAGGCGGACTGATGCTCGGGGCCTTCTTCATGGCCACGGACTATGTGACCAGGCCGGTGACGAAGAAGGGGCAGTACCTGTACGGCATTTTCCTCGGCGTGATGACGGGGATCTTCCGGGTGTTCGGGGCCAGCGCCGAGGGCGTTTCCTACGCGATCATCCTGGGCAACCTCCTGGTGCCCCTGATCGAACGCGCCACGCTTCCGAAGGCTTTCGGGAAAGGAGGGGAGCGCTCATGAAGGGAATGCTGAAAGACACCGCCATTCTGTTTGCGATCACACTGATCTCGGGACTGATCCTGGGAGCGGTCTATCAGCTCACCAAAGAACCCATCGCCGCGCAGGAAGAGAAAGCGAAGACCGAGGCGCGAAAAGAGGTGTTCGCGGACGCGGCCTCCTTTGCGGACACGGCGGACTTTGATCCGGAAGCGGCGCAGGCCGTGCTGGATGCGGGCGGCTTTTCCGGCTGCGGCATCGACGAGTGCGCCCTTGCGCTGGACGGCGACGGAAACGGCCTGGGCTGGGTGCTCACCGTGACGGCCCATGACGGGTACGCGGGAGATATTCAGTTCACCATCGGCGTACAGAACGACGGCACCCTGAACGGCATGTCGATCCTTTCCATTTCCGAGACGGCCGGACTTGGCATGCGGGCGGAGGAGGTGCTGGTCCCGCAGTTTTCCGGAAAGAAAGCGGAGCGCTTCGTATACACGAAGAGCGGGGCGGCCGCGGAAAATGAGATCGACGCCATCAGCAGCGCGACCATCACCACAGAGGCCGTGGTGGACGGCGTCAACGCGGGACTGTATTATTTTCAGACGGAGCTGACGCAGCAGTCCGGAGCGGCGCAGTCTGAAGCGGCGCAGGAAGGAGGAAACGGCGGTGAATAGAGTGACAGAACGGCTGTATAACGGCATCATCAGGGAAAATCCTACCTTTGTGCTTACCCTGGGCATGTGTCCCACGCTGGCCGTGACCACCTCCGCGGTGAACGGACTTGGCATGGGGCTGTCCACCACGGCGGTGCTTGCCCTGAGCAACCTGATGATCTCCGCCTTAAGAAAGATCATCCCGGACAAGGTGCGCATCCCGGCCTTCATCGTGATCGTCGCCAGCTTCGTTACGGTGGTGCAGCTTCTCCTGGAAGCCTATGTGCCTGCCCTGAACGCGTCCCTGGGGATTTATATCCCGCTGATCGTGGTAAACTGCATCATCCTTGGACGGGCGGAAAGCTATGCTTCCAAGAATCCGCCGATCCCCTCCCTGTTCGACGGCATCGGCATGGGACTTGGCTTTTCCCTGGCGCTGACCTGCATCGGAGCGGTGAGAGAACTGCTGGGAAGCGGGGCGGTCTTCGGCTTTTCTGTGATGCCTGATTCCTTCGTTCCTATTTCCATTTTTGTCATGGCGCCGGGCGCGTTTTTCGTGCTTGCTTCGCTGACAGCCCTGCAGAACTGGGTGAAAATGAACGGGGAGAAGAAGGGAAAGGATATGTCCCGGTTCGGTTCCGGCTGCGGCTCTGATTGCTTAAACTGCGGGGAGAAGAACTGCGTGGGACGGATGTCTGAAGAGGCCGGCGGAAGGTCTGCCGGACAGTCGGAAGGGAGGAATGCGTAATGTTCGCGGAAGTAAAAGACCTGCTTCTGATCCTGATCAGCTCCGCGCTGGTCAGCAACGTGGTCCTGAGCCAGTTCCTCGGGCTGTGCCCCTTTCTGGGTGTGTCAAAGAAGGTAGAGACGGCGGCGGGCATGGGAACGGCGGTGATCTTCGTCATCACCCTTTCCAGTGCCGTGGCAGGCGTGATCTACAGGTTTGTGCTGATCCCTCTTGACATCACCTACCTGCAGACCATTGTGTTCATCCTTGTGATTGCGGCCCTGGTGCAGTTTGTGGAAATGGTGCTGAAAAAATACATGGTAGCCCTGTACGAGGCCCTGGGCGTGTACCTGCCCCTGATTACCACCAACTGCGCCGTGCTGGGCGTCGCGCTCACCAACGTGCAGGAGGATTACGGGATCCTTGCGGGAACGGTGAACGGCTTTGCCACCGCCCTTGGATTCACCATTTCCATCATCATCCTGGCGGGGATCCGGGAGAAGATGGCTTATAACGATATTCCGAAGCCTTTCCGCGGCATGCCCATCGTCATGGTGACGGCGGGGCTGATGGCCATCGCCTTCTGCGGCTTTTCGGGCTTACTGTAAGGAGGGAGGCAGATATGATTTCAGGCATCCTGACAGCGACCGTCCTGGTGGGCGGCGTGGGCCTTTTTATCGGCCTGTTTCTGGGCGGCGCGGCCATCTGGCTGCGGGTCCAGACCAATGAAAAGGAGGAGGCAGTGCTTAAGCTGCTTCCCGGAAACAACTGCGGGGGCTGCGGCTATCCCGGCTGCTCCGGGCTGGCGGCGGCCATTGCCGCCGGGGAAGCGCCGGCAAACGCCTGTCCCGTGGGAGGGGCCGAGGTGGGAAAGAAGATCGCCGCGGTCATGGGCGTGGAAGCCGAAGAGAGCGAGCGCATGGTGGCCTTCGTCCAGTGCCGGGGGACAAAGGACCAGGTGAAGCTGGATTACGAATACAACGGCATCAAAGACTGCCGGATGCTGTCCTTCGTGCCGAACGGGGGCGCGAAGTCCTGCGGCTTCGGCTGCCTGGGCTACGGCAGCTGCGAGCAGGTCTGCCCCTTTGACGCCATCCATGTGTTTAACGGCGTGGCAAGGGTGGACCGGGAGGCCTGCAGGGCCTGCGGAAAATGCATTTCCGTCTGCCCGAAGAACCTGATCACGCTGATCCCCTATTCCGCGAAGTACGCGGTGGCCTGCAGCTCCGGCGACAGGGGGCCCATCACCATGAAGGACTGCCGGGCGGGCTGCATCGGCTGCGGCATCTGTGAAAAGAATTGCCCGGCCGGAGCGATCCATGTGGAGAACTTCAACGCCACCATCGATCAGGGCAAATGTACGGGCTGCGGCATCTGCGCGGAGAAATGCCCGAAGAAGGTGATCGTGCTCCCGGCAGGAAAGCGAAAAGAAGAAGGTTAAAAAAATCAAAGAAACGGAGGAGGAAAAAATGGCGGATGTAACGCTTGGAAAGACACAGATCACAGTGAATAAAAACGGCTTCGGCTGTCTGCCGATCCAGCGGGTCAGCACAGAAGAGGCGGTGAAGCTGTTAAGGAAGGCCAGAGAGAAAGGAATCACCTTTTTCGATACGGCAAGGGCTTATTCAGACAGCGAGGAGAAGCTGGGAGAGGCCTTCGGCGGAAGCTGGGACGATACCTTCTATGTGGCGACCAAAACGGCGGCGAAGACGCCGGAGGACTTCTGGAGGGATCTGGAGACTTCGCTTACGAACCTGAAGAGGGCTTATGTGGACATTTATCAGTTCCACAATCCGGAATTCTGCCCGAAGCCCGGGGACGGAAGCGGCCTGTATGAATGCATGCAGGAGGCGAAGGCGCAGGGGAAGATCCGCCACATCGGCATTACGAACCACCGGCTTTTTGTGGCTCATGAGGCCATTGACAGCGGCCTGTATGAGACGCTGCAGTTCCCGTTCAGCTATCTTTCCGGGGAACAGGAGCTGGAGCTGGTGGAAAAATGCAGGGCGGCGGGGATGGGATTTATCGCCATGAAGGCACTTTCCGGCGGCCTGCTCAACAATTCCACGGCCTGTTATGCCTGGCTTTCCCAGTTTGACAACGTGGTTCCGATCTGGGGGATCCAGAGGGAGAGCGAGCTGGATGAATTTTTAAGCTATGTGGACAATCCGCCTGTCCTGACACCGGAGCTTCAGGAACTGGTGGAAAAGGACAAAAGAGAGCTTCAGGGCGATTTCTGCAGGGGCTGCGGCTACTGCATGCCATGTCCGGCGGGGATTGAGATCAATAACTGCGCGCGGATGTCCCAGTTGATCCGCCGTTCCCCTTCCGCGGGCTTCCTGACGCCGGAGGCGCAGAAGAAGATGTTGCAGATCGAGAACTGTCTCCACTGCGGAAAGTGTAAGAGCAAGTGTCCTTATGGGCTGGATACCCCGGCGCTTCTTCAGAAGAATCTGCAGGATTATAAAGAGATCCTGGCGGGCAAGCCGTTCTGAGAAGGGACGGAAGAAAACCGGGAGCAAAAATCATAAAAAGACGAAAGCGGACGAAGGGCTGCGGGTCCTGTCACAGAGTGGCGGAACCTGCGGCCTTTTTTCCGCCCGGGAAGGCATAACCTGTCCTGCGGCGGATATATTTTCCGGACCGGCTGTATAAAATATGAAAAGAATATGAAGAATATTTTACAAAAACATGACAGCCGCAGGAAACAGGAAACGGCCGGGGGTAGTCCGGCCAGGGCGGCGGAAAGGTCCGGTGAAAAAAACATATGTCTGTCAGGACATGCTACAGGAAATATATTCTGTCCCTCCTGCTTTCTTCCCTTACGATGGCTGCCGCCTGGTTCTGCGCGGAGGCAGGGAGAGTCTGCCGGGAGACGGCGGGGGCCGCGGCGTATGCCTGCGAAATAAATCCGATCCATGAGGTTACGGAGACAAGCGTCAGAAAGGACATGGAGGAGATCCTGTCAAAGAAGCGGGTCATGGAAA
>DWUW01000083.1 GCA_019120525.1 Candidatus Eisenbergiella stercorigallinarum
CTGCTGGACCGCATGGAGATCATCGAGGTGACCAGCTATACCGCCAATGAAAAATTCCACATCGCGAAGGAACACCTGCTGCCCAAGCAGCTGGAGAAAAACGGCCTGGATCACGGCGAGCTTTCCATCAGCGACAGCGCGCTGAAGGGGATCATCCTTTCCTATACGGCGGAAGCGGGCGTGCGCGGCCTGGAACGCCGGATCGGGGAGATCTGCCGGAAGGCGGCCAGACAGATACTGGAAGGGCAGGAGAAGGGACGGGTGAGGAGCCGGGCAGACAGGCCGGGAAAGGAAGCGAAGCCCGGGCGGGAAGGAAAACGGACGGCCGCAGGGCGTACGCGTCTTCGCGTGACGGCGGGCAATCTGGAAAAATATCTGGGAAAGCCTGTCAACGCGCGGGATAAGGCGAATGAAAAGGACGACATCGGCATTGTGCGCGGCCTGGCCTGGACCAGCGTGGGCGGCGTGACCATGCAGGTGGAGGTGAACCGGATGCCCGGAAAAGGCGAGATCCGCCTGACCGGCCAGCTGGGGGACGTGATGAAGGAATCCGCCATGACGGGGATCAGCTATGTCCGTTCCGTCGCTTCCAGATATGATATCGCGCCGGAGGCCTTTACGGAGAATGATTTCCATTTCCATATCCCGGAGGGCGCAGTCCCCAAAGACGGCCCTTCCGCCGGGATCACCATGGCGACGGCATTGCTTTCCGTCCTCACGGAAACCCCGGTGCGCGCGGATGTGGCGATGACCGGAGAGATCACCCTGCGGGGCAGGGTGCTTCCCATCGGCGGGCTGAAGGAGAAGCTCCTTGCGGCGAAGATGGCGGGGATCAAAACGGTGCTTGTGCCGCAGGAGAATGAAAAGGATGTAGAAGAAATATCCAGGGAGATCAGAAACGGGCTGGAGATCATCCTGGTAAAAACGATGGAAGACGTGACCGCGCAGGCATTCGTGCCCCGGAAAGCGGAAAACGCTTCCTAAGCAGCCCGGAAAGAGAGAAAACTATGGTAATCAGGAAGGTAAGTCTGGAAACCGTCTGCGGCATTACCAGCAAGCTGCCGGAAAATACCCTGCCGGAGATCGCCTTTGCCGGAAAGAGCAACGTGGGGAAGTCTTCCCTGATCAACGGGATCATGAACCGGAAATCCCTCGCCAGGACCTCCGCCCAGCCGGGAAAGACGCAGACCATCAATTTTTACAACGTGAACGACGCCTTTTACCTGGTGGACCTGCCCGGCTACGGCTATGCCAGGGTGAGCGAGGAGGTAAAGGCAAAATGGGGAAAGATGGTGGAGCGCTATCTGAGACAGTCCAGGCAGCTTCGGGCCGTTTTTCTCCTGATCGATATCCGGCATGAGCCTTCGGCCAACGACAGGCAGATGTACGACTGGATCCTCAGCCAGGGGTATCATCCCATCATCATCGCCACCAAGCTGGACAAGCTGAACAGAAGCCAGGTCCCCGCCGCGGTGAAGCGGGTGAGGGAAGGGCTGAAGGCGGAAAAAGGGACGGAGATCCTTCCTTTCTCCGCGCTGACCAAGCAGGGACGGGAGGAAATATACCAGGTCATTGAAAGGCTGACCGCACAGGAATAAAAAGGAGTGAGGACAATGTGGCCGGGATTAAGAAAATATGTGAAAGCGGTGCTGAACCTTGTGACGGCGGTGGTGCTTCTGTGTCTTACCGTGTTTTTACTGCCGCGGCTTCTGCGCTTTTTCATGCCCTTTGCGGTGGGCTGGATCATCGCCATGATCGCCAATCCGCTGGTACGCTTCTGTGAGCAGAAGATCCGGATCCGGAGAAAGGCCGGGTCGGCCATCGTGATCGTCGCGGTGCTCGCGGGCGTGATCCTGGTGGGATACCTCCTGATCTCCAGGCTGGTTACGGAGGCTGCGGGCTTCGTTTCCTCCCTCCCCACCCTCTGGAGGGATGTGGAGAGGGAAATGGATGAGCTGGCGGCAGGCCTGGCGGATTTTTATGACCGCTTCCCGCCGGCCCTGAAGGAAAACCTGACGGAAATCGGGGACAATCTGGGAAGCTACATCAGCGGCATCGTGAACGGCCTGAGCGAACCCACCGTGAACGCGGTGGGGAATATCGCGAGGAATATCCCGTCCGTCATCGTCAGCACCATCATGTGCCTGCTGTCCTCCTATTTCTTTGTGGCGGAAAAGGAGAACATACACGCCTTTTTCCACAGGCATGTGCCGGAGTCCATCCGGGAGAAATTCCGGATCATGTCCTCCGGCCTGACCGGGGCTGTGGGCGGTTATTTCGTGGCCCAGTTCCGGATCGAGATCGTGATCTATTTTATCCTGTTCATCGGCCTTCTGATCCTGCGGGTACAGTATTCCTTCCTGATCGCCTTCCTGATCGCCGTGCTGGATTTCCTGCCCGTGTTCGGCGCGGGGGCGGTGCTCTGGCCCTGGGCGCTGATGGAGGTCCTGGCGGGAAACTACCGCATGGCCCTGGGGCTGATGATCATCTGGGGAGTGGCCCAGCTGCTGAGGCAGGTCATCCAGCCCAAATTTGTGGGGGATTCCATCGGAGTCCCGGCGATCCCCACGCTGTTCCTTCTGTTCATCGGCTACCGCATCGGAAGCGTGCTTGGCATGATCCTTGCCGTGCCCGTGGGGATCGTGGTGCAGAAAATGTTCGAGGCGGGACTGTTTAATACCACCATCGACAGCGTGCGGATTCTGCTGTACGGGTTTAACCATTTCCGGAAGCTGGAAAAGGAGGACCTGCCGTCAAAGGAGCCTGCGGCAGGAGAGAACGGGGGAAAGGAAGGAGAAAAGAAATGAACCGGATCGCGGTCTTTAATCTGAGGGAATTTGACGAGGCGGAATGGTTTGAACGGTATGGAAAGGAGCTGGGGCTGGAGATATCCGGCTGTGCGGACGCGCCGGATGTGACAAACATCGCGCGGGTGACGGAGGGCTGCGAATGCGCGGACATCATCACCTCGCAGATCACCAGGGAGCTGATGGAGGAGTTTGCCCGCTGCGGCATCCGGTATCTGACCACCCGCACCATCGGCTACGACCATATCGACATGGCGGCGGCGAAGGAGTTCGGCATCCGGGTCGGGAACGCTCCCTATGGGCCGAACGGCGTGGCGGATTATGCCGTGATGCTGATCCTGATGGGCATCCGGAACATGAAGCGGATCCTGGAGCGGACAAACATCCAGGACTATACCCTACAGGGGATCCGGGGCAGGGAGCTCGCGGATCTGACCGTGGGCGTGGTCGGGACGGGGCGCATCGGCCGCACGGTGATCCGCCATCTGTCCGGCTTCGGCTGCCGGCTCCTGGCCTGCGATCCCTTTGAAAATGAGGAAACGAAGCGGTATGCTTCCTATGTGACGCAGGAGGAGCTTTGGAAGGAAGCGGATGTGATCACCCTGCACGCGCCTCTGACGGAGGACAACTTTCATCTGATCGGCCGGGAAAGCCTGGCGAAGATGAAGGACGGCGTGGTGATCGTCAATACCGCGAGGGGCGCGCTGATCGACTCCGACGCCCTGATCGAAGCGGTGGAAAGCGGGAAAGTGGGGGCGGCGGCCCTGGACGTGGTGGAAAACGAGTTCGGCCTGTATTATTACGACCATAAGTCGGATGTGCTTTCCAACCGCCAGCTTGCCATCCTGCGCGGCTTCCCCAACGTGACCGTCTCCCATCACATGGCATTTTACACGGATAATTATACGAAAACGGTGATCCGGGATTCCCTGGAGAGCTGCAGACGCTTTCTGGAGGGAAAGCCCAACCCCTGGGAGGTGGGCTGAAGGCCGGGCCGCGGAGAATGGCGGACAGGACCGCCGGAAAGAAAGGGTAAGGGACAGTGCGCAATTTTAAGATCATCCTCCAGTATGAGGGGACCAGATATCAGGGCTGGCAGAGGCAGGAGAGCACGCAGAATACCATCCAGGGAAAGCTGGAGCGGCTGCTTTCGCGGATCGCCGGAGAACCGGTGGAGATCCAGGCTTCCGGGCGGACGGACGCGGGGGTGCATGCCCGGGGCCAGACGGCGAATTTCCATATGGACACGCAGCTTTCCCCGGAAGCGCTGATGGAACGGATCAATGCCTATCTTCCGGAGGATATCGGCGTGATCTCCATCGAGGAGGTCCCGGAACGGTTCCACAGCAGGCTGAACGCGAAGGGGAAGACCTACCGCTACCGGGTGCTAAACAGCGCGGTCCCGCATGTTTTTGACAGAAGATATGTGTACGCCTTTCCGGAGAAGCTGGATGTGGAGGCGATGCGGCGGGCCGCCCGCCTGCTGTGCGGCACCCATGATTACCGCGCCTTTACCTCCGCGAAAAGGAGCCGGAAATCCACGGTGCGTACCGTGGACGCCATAGACATCGAACGCGCGGGGGACGAGCTTTGGTTTACCTTTTCCGGAAACGGTTTTCTGTTCCACATGGTCCGCATCCTGATGGGAACGCTTCTGGAGGTGGGAACCGGGAAACGGGACGCGGAGGAAATGACGCTTCTTCTGGAAAACGGGAGGAGGGAGGACGCGGGGCCTCTGGTCCCCGCCTGCGGGCTTTGCCTGATGGAAGTGAGATACTGACGCAGGAAGAAGGCGGGCCGACAGATCAAAATGCCGCTCCGGCGGCCGGAAAGGGAAGAGGAAGATGCATACAAAAGAGACGGGCGGCAGGGCCGGCCTGAGAAAAAAACTGATCGGGGATAAGAAATTTTATAAAATGGTGCTGACGGTAACGGTCCCGATCATGATCCAGAACGGGATCACCAATTTCGTCAGCCTTCTGGACAACATTATGGTGGGACAGGTGGGGACGGAGCAGATGTCCGGCGTCGCGGTGGCGAACCAGCTTCTGTTCGTGTTCAACATCTGTATCTTCGGCGCTATTTCCGGCGCGGGCATTTTCGGGGCGCAGTTTTTCGGGAACGGGAATTATGAAGGGGTCAGGAACGCCTTCCGCTTCAAGCTGATGATCTGCGCGGCGCTGGTGCTCCTCGCCATAGGGATCTTCCTTACCGGCGGGGAGGGGCTGATCTCCCTGTATCTGAACGAGGAAGGAAGCGCCCAGGACGCGGCGCGCACGCTGGGCTACGGAAAGGATTATCTGATGTGCATGCTGGCGGGGCTTGTTCCCTATGCCCTGGCCCAGGTCTACGCCTCCACGCTCCGGGAGGCCGGTGAGACGGTCCTTCCCATGAAGGCGGGGATCGCGGCGGTCCTGGTCAATCTGGTGCTCAATTATATCCTGATCTACGGGAAATTCGGCGCGCCTGCCCTTGGCGTTGTGGGCGCGGCCATCGCGACGGTGATTTCCCGTTACGTGGAATGCCTGGTTGTGGCTCTTTCTTCCCACGGGAAAAAAGGGAAGGCCTCCTATCTGGACGGCGTATACCGCACCTTACGCATCCCGTCCCATCTGGCGGGACAGATCGTGCTGAGGGGAACGCCGCTCATGATCAACGAAGCCCTCTGGTCGGCGGGAATGGCGGTCCTGATGCAGTGCTATTCCATGCGCGGGCTGTCCGTGATCGCGGGCCTGAACATTTCCTCCACCCTTTCCAACCTGTTCAACGTGGTCTATCTCGCCCTGGGAAACGCGGTGGCGATCATCGTGGGGCAGCTCCTTGGGGCCGGGAAAATGGAGGAGGCGCGGGATACGGATACGAAGCTCCTGGCTTTTTCCGTGGGCGGCTGCCTGATCATCGGGGCGCTCATGGTGCCGGTGGCTTCCCTGTTCCCCCGTATGTACAATACAACGCCCGAGGTGAGGGCGCTGGCGGAGCGCTTCATCCTGATCGCCGCGGCCATGATGCCCGTGCAGAGCTTTACAAACGCCTGCTATTTTACCATGCGCTCCGGCGGGAAAACCTTCGTCACCTTCCTGTTTGACAGCATTTTTCTGTGGGTGGTGAGCATTCCCCTGGCGTTTGTGTTAAGCCGCTTCACGGCGCTTCCCATCGTGCCGCTCTATTTTGTCTGCCAGGCGGTGGACATTATAAAGTGCGTGATCGGCTTCGTGATGGTAAGGCGCGGCGTGTGGATCCATAATTTTGTCACGGCGGAAAAATGAGCCTGCCGCAAAACAGAGAGGAAGAAGAACATGAGAATGATTTTTATCCGGCATGGGGACCCTGATTATGAACATGACAGCCTGACAAAGAAGGGCTGGCGGGAGGCGGCGCTTCTCGCGGAGCGCGTAGCAGGCTGGCAGGTGACGGATTTTTATGTGTCCCCGCTGGGACGGGCGAAGGATACGGCGTCCCTGAGCCTTCAGAAAACCGGGCGGACGGCGCAGACCCTTCCCTGGCTCCGGGAATTCCACGCGCCCATCAACGACCCCACAAGAGGCGAAGGGGTGATACCCTGGGATTTCTATCCGGCCTTCTGGACGAAGGAGGAAGGGATGTATGACAGAGAGGGCTTCGCGGATACGCCGGTGATGCGAAGCGGCCCGGTGAAGGAAGAGTATATGCGCGTCTGCGCGGGCCTGGACGGGCTCCTTGCCGGATACGGCTACGTGCGGGAGGGCAGCGTGTATCGGACGGACCGGTCGCAGGCGGTCCGGAGGGACGCGGTGATCGTCCTTTTCTGCCATATGGGCGTGACCCTGCATCTGTGCGGACATCTGCTGGGGATCTCGCCGGTGGTGCTCACGGCGGGCTTTTTCCTCCCGCCCGCCTCCGTGACGGTGCTGGCTTCGGAGGAGCGGGAAGAGGGATGCGCCTATTTCCGCTGCCAGACGGCGGGAGATACCTCCCATCTGAGGCTGGGCGGGGAGCCGGTTTCTTATATGGGGTATTTTACGGAGCCGTTTCAGGGGTAGCAGCGCGGCTTCGCAAACGGCGCGCAGGGAACCCGGCCGGGTTACCGATATTCTGTATCAAAGGCGAAACCGCCTATTGCAATCGCCTTTCCGATTGTGTAAAATATGACTTGGCAAAGGAACAGGCAGGGGGACTTTTCTCTGCCTGTTCATTTATGGCGGAGGAACCGGCGTTCAGGGCCGGAAGGATCCGCGGATGAAAGAGGTACAGTTATGCTTGAGGTAAAACATCTGTCCTATGAGGTGACGGAAAATCAGGAGACGCTCCCGATCGTTACCGATATCAGTTTTACGGTGGACGACGGGGAGATGCTCGTGATCACCGGCCCGAACGGGGGAGGAAAATCCACCATCGCAAGGCTTCTGATGGGGATCATCCGGGAAACCTCCGGAACCATCCTGCTGGACGGGGAGGATATCACGAAGCTTTCCATTGACGAAAGGGCGAGGGCCGGGATCGGCTTTGCCTTCCAGCAGCCGGCTTCCTTTAAGGGAATGACGGTGCGCAGGATGCTGAACCTGGCAGCCGGAAAGGAGCTTCCGGAGCAGGTCAGCTGCCGGCTCCTTGGCAGCGTGGGCCTGTGCGCAAAGGAATATCTGGACAGAGAGGTGGACGCCACCCTGTCCGGCGGGGAGAAGAAGCGCGTGGAGATCGCCACCGTGCTGGCGAAGGACCATAAGGTGAGCGTATTCGACGAGCCGGAGGCGGGGATCGACCTCTGGAGCTTTTCCATGCTGGTGAAGCAGTTTGAAAAGATCCACAGAAGCAAGGCGGAGAGCCTGGTGCTGATCTCCCATCAGGAGCGGATCATCCGCATGGCGGACCGTATC